>JALZUL010000086.1 GCA_023301665.1 Ascidiaceihabitans sp. | reverse complement strand
GATGGTGCTTTGCACATTCTTGACCGTGACACGCGCACACCGTCAAGAATGTGCAAAGCACCATCGTCCAACGTAAACTCGACCTGCATTTCCTCGCGCAGTTTTACACGCATTAGGGCGGCGTGCTGTTGGAGCTTATCAAAAAGCGCTGGTTCCAATTCTTCAAGCGATGGACCGCGCGGATCTTGCGTCAAAAATAACGTGTCCGCCTCATCCAAGAGACCATCGCGTCCTTGGCTTTGTCGGCGGTAACGACCGGTAATCTGGGGTAACCCTGTGTCCGAGTTCACAAGTTGTAAAACACCGGAGCCACTATGACTTTTACCAACGCCAAAAGCCATCTGCTGCACCACAAGACCAAGCCCTGCATCTGCTGGAGCGCCCTTGGCTTGCCGCAATAACCGCGCTGTCGTGCTGTCCCAAGCGCGCGCCATCGATTTTAAAACAGCCGCAAGCTGCGTGGAAAGTTCGGCCGGAAATTGCTCTTCGGTTTCTGCTTCATAGGCACGAAGCGTATCAGCAAGCCCTTCGTCCCCCTCCCCGCGCACATCATCAAACATATCCGGATCAAGCCGCGCAACATGTACAGCATAAGACTGCACAAAACGCGTATACATCGCCGTTGCCGCCTCTTCCCCGAGCTGCTCACACATGTCGCGATGCACATCACCGTTCATGCCAATGTTTAAAACAGCGCTTGGCCCGCCCCAATCTGCGTCCTCGGAAGACGGGCGTACACAAAGCAAAGCGTTTTTTGGGAATTGCGCCAAGACACTTTCGATATCGGGCAGTTCGTCTTTACCAATTTTTGAAACCGCATCAAAGCTAAGGGCGACCGTTTTAGGGACCGGCAGCTCCAGACGCACCAAACGTTGCAAGCATTTCGCCCGCCCGCCATGGGTTGCGGCCGCAATCTTTGCGGTTTGAGTAACGAGCGTTGTATCTGGATCATTCTGCATTGCAGCACCTAAAAGTTTCAGATGCAGCATAGGTTAGATTCCTAGGTAAGCAAGGAAATCTAACGTTCTTGGGAGAGCGCATAAGGGCAAGATGGGGGCCAGCCCCCACGTCCCTACGGGCCGCTCCCCCGAAGTTTAATTGGCAAGATGAAGCTGGATCAGCCTTCGATCTTTGTAAGGTCGGCCACCGAGGAACAAATTGTGCGAATGCGGCTCAAAAGATTGAGGCGGTTGCGACGCACCGTTGCATTTTCAGCGTTGATTTGTACCGCTTCAAAGAACGCATCGATGGGGCCACGTAACGTTGCCATTGCGGACATGGCTGTCGCGAAATCTTGCGCTTCCATTGCGGGATTGATTTTCGCTTCACCTGCATCGAGGGCCGCAAACAAATTGCGTTCCTCATCGGTTTCCGCAAATTTAACATCCGCACCATAAGAGTATTCAACCCCATCAGCATCTTCTGCTTGTGACAGAATGTTGTTGGCCCGTTTGAACCCTTGGATCAGGTTTTCACCGTCGTCCGTTTTCAAGGTTTCGCTTAAGGCTTTCGCGCGTTTGACCAGAAGGTTGATATCGTCGTTACCTTCCATGGCGATGCAGGCGTCGATGATGTCGTGGCGGACGCCTTGGTCTTTTAGGTAGACCTTGAGGCGGTCGTGAATGAAGGCGATTAGACTTTTGCTTTGGGTCTCAAAGAGCGGAAGAAGTCTTTCTGCCTCAGCAAAAGGTCCTTCAGCACCTTTAGCTTTCTCTTGGAGTTGCGGCGAAGAAATCTCAAACCGCCCCTTAGTAATTAAGGCTTCTGGAGTGTTTTTGTTAGCTTCGAAATGAGCCGAAAATTTATTGAACTCAGTCGTAACTTCCTCAAGTGTAGATTTGCTCGCGTTTAATTGCCGAACCAAATCGACCGCATCCGGCATCTGCTCGCGATGTTTTCGAATAACAGCAACTAAATCGATCCTTAAGTTATTTTCTAGGATAACCCGGACCGCACCTAAGGCCGCCCTCCGCAAAGCAAACGGATCTTTTGACCCTGTTGGTTTTTCATCAATCGACCAGAAGCCGGTCAATTTATCGAGCTTCTCAGCCAATGAAACCGCCACAGAAACAGGCGCCGTTGGCACGTCGTCTGATGGGCCAAGGGGGGCGTAATGCTCTTCGGCGGCAGCGGCTACAGATGTATCTTCACCTGAGGCCTCAACATAATAACGCCCCATAAGTCCCTGAAGTTCTGGGAATTCATAGACCATTTCAGAGCTCAGATCTGCTTTGGCCAAACGTGCAGCCTTTTCAGCCATATCAGCATCGGCGCCGACGGCCGGTGCCAATTCACGCGCCAGTGTCGCCATACGCTCAACCAACTCAGCTTGAGTACCAAGCTTGTTGTGGAAGGTCACATTCTTAAGCGCGTCGAGCCATTCGCCCATTCCAGCCTTAGCCACACGCAAATCGTTTTCCCAAAAGAACTTGGCATCAGCCAAACGCGCATAGAGTACCTTTTGGTTCCCAGCCAAAATGGTTGCACCATTGTCGGCTGTTGAACGGTTGGCCACTGTGATAAATCGTTCGATCCGACCCGTTTTTGCATTGCGCACCGAGAAGAACTTTTGATGCTCGCGCATCGAGGTTTGCAAAACTTCGGCAGGTAGGCCCAAAAAATCTTCGTCGATTTCACCCATCAAAACGACGGGCCATTCGACCAAGCCTGCGACCTCGGCCAAAAGCCCTGCATCCTCGACAACCTCAAGACCATTTGCAAAGGCCTGAGTGGTCGCATCATGCCAGATCGCGTCGGCACGTTCTTGTGGGTCGAGCACAACAAAGGCTGACTTCAGCTTGGTTGTGTAGTCCTCAAAGCTGCTGACACTGAAAGTATCAGGTGCCAAGAAACGGTGACCTTGGGTTTGATCGCCTGAGACAATTCCGTCCACTTCAAATGGCACAACCGTCGCGCCATCTTCGGCGGATGTGATGCACAGGATTGAATGAAGCGGGCGCACCCATTTCAAGCTGCCATTCCCCCAGCGCATGGATTTGGGCCATGGGAATGTGCGAATTGTTTTTTCGAGCACTTCGGCGACGATTTCTGCAGCGGGGCGGCCCTGCTTGGTGATCTTGGCAAACAGGATGTTCCCTTTTGGCGTTTCGCGCTCTTCAAGGTCGTCACGTGTTAGACCGGCACCGCGCAAGAAGCCCTCGATTGCCTTTTCCGGTGCATCGGCTTTGGGGCCTTTGCGCTCTTCAACTGTGGTCGGAGAGGCGTCAAGCATGCCCTCAATCGTCAAGGTTAGGCGGCGCGGCGTGCTAAAGGCTGCGGCAGATGCGTAGGTCAACCCAGCCTCAACCATACCGTTGGTTACGAGTTTTTTCAGGTCATCAGCCGCACGTTTTTGCATGCGAGCCGGAATTTCTTCGGAGAACAGTTCAATCAGAAGATCAGTCATTTGTTTATTCTCTTTATTCAGAAGTTGGGCGCTTTGGGCATTCTTCGCCGACAATCGTGCCGTCGTATGCT
Source organism: Ascidiaceihabitans sp. (assembly GCA_023301665.1). GTDB lineage: Bacteria > Pseudomonadota > Alphaproteobacteria > Rhodobacterales > Rhodobacteraceae > Ascidiaceihabitans. The sequence goes on along the minus strand of JALZUL010000086.1, from coordinate 3,052 downwards.
TTATCGCCGCAATCATTTAAGTCGTGCCAAACGTAACCGCGTCCGTCATCTGTGATGACAACGATACGGTCCACGCCGAAACGCACATTCTTTTCGCCCAAGAATGGTAGGGCGGTTCCTGCTTCAAGCTCAGCGGCGATCCCAGCCGCGTCAAAGCAGCTGAACCACTCGGGTGCGTTGCGTGGCACTGCTGTTTCAAGCCCCACATAGGTTTCCGTCAACAATGGCAAGCTCATTTCAGTGGTAAAGCACGCGCGGTAGCGGATTGGTGAGCTTTCAGAGTCGATGGCTTCAAAGTTATCAAAGCTGATCGCTTCGGGAAGTTCATCCACAACTGAAACAAGTTCGACTTCAGCGGTCTGCACTTCGTCATACAAGCCATAGACTTGCAGATAATACATCGAAAACCCTGCTATGACTGCGCTTCCAACTAACAACACGGCGAGAAACTTTCCCATTTATTCAGCGGCCTCGACGAAACCGCCGGCTTTGGTTTGCACGAATGCGTCCGCACATTGCTTAGACAATGCACGTACACGCCCAATGTAGGCCTGGCGCTCGGTCACCGAGATCACACCGCGTGCGTCCAACAAGTTAAAGATGTGACTTGCCTTGATGCATTGATCATAGGCCGGATGCGCCATGATGATGCGTTTGCCTGTCTTAGGGTCATCATGTGCCTGCCCTAAAATCGCTTCGCATTCTGCTTCGGCCTCTTCAAAGTGGCGCAGCAGAACATCTGTATTGGCCACGTCAAAATTCCAACGCGCATATTCTTCTTCGGTTTGCTTGAAGACATCGCCATATTTCAACGGGATCGGTGCATCTGGATCGTTGAATGGCATGTCCATGACGTGGTCGCATTCCAGAATATACATCGCAAGGCGTTCCAGACCGTACGTCAGCTCACCCGAAACCGGCGTGCAATCGTGCCCGCCAACCTGTTGGAAATAGGTGAACTGTGAGACTTCCATCCCATCACACCACACTTCCCAACCTAGGCCCCAAGCGCCCAAAGTTGGGCTTTCCCAGTCATCCTCAACAAAACGGATGTCATGAAGTTCCATATCAACGCCAATGGCCTCAAGGGAACCAAGGTAAAGCTCTTGTAGGTTGGGCGGGCTTGGTTTGATCAACACTTGATACTGATAGTAGTGCTGCAGGCGATTTGGGTTCTCACCATAACGCCCATCGGTTGGACGGCGCGAAGGTTGAACATATGCGGCGGCCCAAGGCGTTGACCCCAAACTGCGCAACGTGGTCGCTGGGTGAAATGTCCCTGCCCCGACCTCCATATCATATGGCTGCATGATGGCGCAGCCCTTTGAAGCCCAATACGCTTGAAGGCGTAGGATGATTTCCTGAAACGAACGGGGTGTTGTGGGGTTCATGGACGTGTCCTGACTGTATCGTATCGCGGTTCAAAATGCTGTTGAAAACCGCACCAAAGATGTGCGAGTTTCCTATGCCTCGTCGTAAGCTCACAGGCAAGTGTGGTCAATTGCGTCTTTGTCTTTCTTTTTATGCCGCTTTATCCGGTTTACCTTATAGCTTTTACCCCTAAATCCTGTTTATTTAGCCAAAATTTTGGTGACGTAAGGTATTTCGCAAGATGATTCACACAGTTAGAGGCCGGGTATTGGCTGCAGTTTTGAAACTTGCGATTTTGATAACGGGCTTAACGTCGCCCGTTTATGCTCAATCCCAAGATGAGGTCGTTTGGATTCAACTGGAAGCCCGTTCAAGCCTTCGAGCCGGGACACTAGGCGCTCAAGAATACACACAGCGCCTCGAAGATGTGAACGGGTTTGCCCTTGGCGGCGGATGGTACGGCATCGCGGTCGGGCCATATACGCGGGCTGAAGCTCAGAACCTGTTGCGTAGTTATCGTCGCGACCGCGTCATCCCGGGTGACGCCTTCATCGTGACGTCTGCAGCCTTTCGACAGCAGTTTTGGCCCGTCGGCGCAAATAGCCTCGCGAATGAGGCCATCGCTGCGCCATCTACGGATGTTGTCGAAGTTCAAGTAGAAGAGGTTGTGAACCAACCAGCAGACGAAACCCCTGTCCAAGCGCAACGCAACGAACGCCAACTTGACCGGGAACAGAAACGCGAATTGCAGCGCTTGTTACAATGGGCGGGCTTTTACAACGCCGCCATTGATGGTTCATTTGGGCGTGGCACACGCAACGCGATGGCTGCATGGCAAGAAGCAAACAATCACGATATCACCGGCATTTTGACCACAAAACAGCGCGCCGAACTCTTGAGCAACTTTAACGCGATCTTGGATGGGCTTGGGTTTGAAACAGTGCGCGACGAAGCTGCGGGTATCGAGATTATGATGCCTACACTTGAGGTGGCGTTTGACAAATACGAGTCGCCTTTTGCACAGTATAAATCTGTGGGTGACTTGGAAGCACGTGTCCTTTTGATCAGCCAACCTGGTGACCAAAACACACTGTTTGGTCTTTATGACATCATGCAAACTCTCGAAATTGTTCCGCTTGATGGCCCACGCGAGCGCACATCAGACAGCTTTGTGCTCATCGGCGAAAGCGCGACTATGATCAGCGAAACGCGTGTCAGCTTGGCCAATGGTCAAGTAAAGGGATTCACGCTTATGTGGCCTGCGGGTGATGAAGAGCGCCGCCGCCGTTTGGTTGGCGAAATGGACAAAAGCCTTGTCCGCTTAGATGCTGTTCTTGATCCAGCAGCCGTATCTGATGAGGACCAAGCTGTTGATTTAATATCCGGCATTGGCATCCGCAAACCTTCGATCTCACGATCAGGGTTTTACGTTGATGACAGCGGCACAGTGGTCACCACAGCCGATGCCGTTGCAAGCTGTTCGCGTATTACTTTGGATGAGTTGTACGAGGCCACCGTGCTCTCAACCAGCGAAGACGGTGTTGCAGTTTTGGCCCCTAAAGACGCTTTGGCTCCACTGAATGTCGCGGCTTTCTCTGCGCAAACACCACGTTTAAACAGCGAGATCGCGATCGCAGGTTATAGCTACGAAGGCGTTCTAGATTCGCCCTCAGTGACCTAC
>JALZUL010000085.1 GCA_023301665.1 Ascidiaceihabitans sp. | reverse complement strand
ACCGGCGCGAACAAGATCAACGTCTTGCGTCGGTTGCGACGGCCCTCAAGGCCCCGGCGTCGGATGTGGCGGACCGGGTTAAGGCGCTGATGGATGAACGCAAGTCATTGGCAAATGAGGTCGCGCAATTGCGCCGTGAGGTGGCAATGGGTGGCGGCGGTGACGCAGCCCCAGCACAGGTTGAAATCAACGGTATGGGCTTTTTGGGTCAAGTGATGCAGGGCGTATCGGGCAAAGATTTGCCCGCTTTGGTCGACCAATTTAAAGACAAGATCGGCAGTGGTGTTGTTTTGTTGATTGCAGATGCAGGTGGCAAGGCTGCTGTGGCGGCTGGCGTGACGAAAGACCTTACTGACAAGGTATCGGCGGTAGATGTTCTGCGGGCCGCAGTACCACTTTTGGGTGGTAAGGGGGGCGGTGGCCGCCCTGATATGGCGCAAGGCGGTGGTGCCTCGGCTGAGAACGCAGATGCGGCGATTGCCGCTGCGAAAACATATATGGAGGGCCTGTGATGCCAACTGCACTATGGATTGCACATGTGACTGTGACGGATGAAGCGGCGTACGGCGAATACGCCAAACGGGCCACTGTTGCGATTGCTGACCACGACGGCGTGTTCTTGGCACGTGGGGGGCGGTACGAACAGCTGGAAGGGGCAGATCGGCCACGTAACGTCGTTGCACGCTTTCCAAGTCTTCAGGCAGCACACACCTGTTATTACTCAGATGCCTACCAAGAGGCGCTTGGCTTTGCCAAAGGAGCGAGCCAACGGGAGTTGAGCATCGTTGAGGAAATCGCTTAAATTCTTTTGGTCTTAAATACCTCTGCCGGAGGCATCAAAGTTTCTGGAAAATTTGCGCGATTTTTCGAGAAGAGTCGTGATGCTACAAACGAAAAGGCCGCTCAATTTGAGCGGCCTTTTGTATCTTATGCAGAGCGTGCTTGGCGCTTGCGTTCATGTGGATCAAGGTAGCGTTTGCGTAACCGGATCGCGTTTGGTGTGACTTCTACCAGTTCATCATCGTCAATGTAAGCAATCGCTTGCTCAAGCGACATGACGATTGGTGTTGTCAGACGCACCGCTTCGTCGGTCCCGGAGGCCCGCACGTTGGTCAGCTGCTTACCCTTCAACGGGTTCACTTCAAGGTCGTTCTCACGGCTGTGTTCGCCGATGATCATGCCTTGATACACGGCTTCCTGCGCACCGATAAAGAACTTACCGCGATCTTCCAGCTTCCACAGAGCGAACGAAACAGACGTCCCGTTTTCCATAGAGATCAGAACACCCTGACGGCGGCCTTGGATTTTACCTTTGAACGGTGCCCAGCCGTGGAACAAGCGGTTCAGGATGCCAGAGCCGCGTGTATCTGTCAGGAATTCGCCGTGATACCCGATTAACCCGCGCGACGGCACATGTGCCACGATCCGTGTTTTGCCAACACCGGCTGGTTTCATCTCGACCAATTCGCCTTTGCGTGGCCCGGTCAGCTTTTCAACAACAACGCCGGTGTATTCGTCATCAACGTCGATTGTGGCTTCTTCGATAGGCTCGTTACGCACGCCGTCGATGTCTTTGTAGATCACCTGTGGGCGCGAGATTGACAGCTCAAACCCTTCGCGACGCATGTTTTCGATCAAAACACCCATCTGCAATTCGCCACGGCCCGAGACTTCAAAGGCGTCGCCTTTTTCGGTGTCAGCGATCTTAATGGCGACGTTCACTTCGCATTCTTTGGCAAGGCGGTTGCGGATCACCCGCGACTGCACGTGCTTGCCGTCACGACCTGCCAGCGGGCTGTCGTTGATCCCAAAAGTGACCGTGATGGTTGGCGGGTCAATCGGTTGTGCAGGGATCGCTGTGTCAATGCTAAGGTCGCAGATCGTGTCTGCAACGGTCGCCTTTGTCATACCCGCAAGGGTCACAATGTCGCCAGCCTCAGCCACGTCGATGCCTGTCTGGGACAAACCGCGGAACGCGAGAATCTTAGAGACGCGGAACTGTTCAATCTTTTCGCCGTCGCGTGACAAGGCCTTAACGGTTTCGCCAGCTTTCAAGGTTCCCGCTTCAACCCGACCTGTCAGGATGCGACCGATGAATGGGTCGGCAGACAGGGTGGTGGCAAGCATTTGAAAAGGCTCGTCTTTGCGCGTGATTTGCGCAGGCATTGGCACGTGTTCAACGATCTGATCAAACAGCGCGTCAAGGTTTTCACGTGGCCCGTCAAGTTCTTGGTCACACCAGCCAGCACGGCCAGAGGCGAACATCGTTGGGAAGTCGAGCTGGTTGTCGTCTGCATCAAGGTTAGCAAACAAATCGAAGCAATCATCAACCGCTTTGTCCGGGTCGCCGTCTGCCTTGTCGACTTTGTTCACAACAACGATTGGGCGCAGGCCAAGGGCCAAGGCTTTGGCGGTCACAAACTTGGTCTGTGGCATTGGGCCTTCGGCCGCATCAACCAGCAAAACAACGCCGTCAACCATAGACAGAATGCGTTCCACTTCGCCGCCAAAGTCAGCGTGGCCCGGCGTATCCACGATGTTAATCCGGGTGCCTTTCCATTCAACGGACGTACACTTTGCAAGGATCGTAATCCCGCGTTCGCGTTCGATGTCGTTGCTGTCCATCGCCCGCTCGGTGATGGCCTCATTATCGCGGTAAACGCCGGACTGCTTGAGCAGTTCGTCAACAAGTGTTGTCTTGCCGTGGTCAACGTGCGCGATGATCGCGATATTGCGGATATCCATAACTATAGTCTTTCATCGGGAGTCCCGTGCCAAAGGGCACGGATTTGACGCGCGGATACCGCGCATCGCAGCCAAAGGGAACCCCCTTAAAAGGCAGGTGTGATATGCGTGCACCGCACGTGCACAGCCTGTGCACCGCAAATCAGTGTGTGCTGCTGTCCGAGAAGAGGTGGATCACCAAAATACCAGCCAAAATCATGATGATCCCAAGCACCGCTGGTAGATCCAGTTTTTGGCCAAACACAGTGTAGCCAATGGCCGCAATCAGAACGATCCCGAGGCCTGACCAGACCGCATAAAGAATGCCGACCGGCATCACCTTGAGCGCGAGTGACAACAGATAGAACGCCGCCGCGTAGCTAATGACGCAGATCACCGACGGCATCAGCTTTGAGAACTGCTGGCTGGCTTGCAACGCGGTTGTGCCAACCGTTTCGGCGGCAACAGCGAAGATGAGAATGATGTAGTGGCTTTGCATATCGTGACGCTAGCCGGGGATGTACGACTGTACAATCTGAAACGGCGGGAGGCTGAAAATACACCCAAAAGAAACGGTTTTTTTTGACCGATGCAGTTTGCTGGTAAAACTTAGCCCGCATGAATTAATCGATAGGGGAATGAAATGGCTAAATTTGTTAGTTTGACCACAACGGCAGCTATTGGCGCACTGTTGGGAAGTGTTGCAATGGCAAAAACTGTGACTGTTGGGGATGATGTGATCGCAGCACAACGTGCCGCATTGGCTGCAAGCACCGATGGCGCTGGGTTTGGGCCGCAATCACCGCGGGATATTGATGTCGCAGATGGTGTGAATGCCCGGTCGTTTAATGCGGCGCCGGCATCGACTGAGATGAACCTGTGCAACATCCA
>JALZUL010000084.1 GCA_023301665.1 Ascidiaceihabitans sp. | reverse complement strand
CAAAGGAAAAGGTTGCTGCAAAGGCAGGGTTATCGCCGCAAATTTCCAAATTGTGGTTTGATCGTGCATTCGGGCAAAAACAACAGCTGCAACTGGCAAAGGCGGGGTAGTACCTGCTTGGCGTGGCCTATAGTGTCACGCCATGACATCCACTGACCTGACCCTTTCTGACGACCAAGCCACAGCCTTTGACGGCGTTACCGAAATGCTGCGCAGCGCCGGCGTCAATCTTGACGACAACTTATTGATGGCACCGCAGGGGGCTGAGTCCTCTGTTATGGCGATCACGGGCAAAGCGGGATCGGGCAAGACGCTTTTGCTGGCCGAGCTTTATAAAGCGCTCGAAGCCAGCGGCGTCCAAATTGTGTCAGGCGATTTTGAATCTAAGAAAAGCAAAAACAAGCGCACCCTTGCGATCTTGGCACCGACCAACAAAGCGGCTTCGGTTTTGCGATTGCGGGGTGTGCCTGCCACAACAATCCATCGGATCTTATATACGCCGGTCTATGATCCCGAATACGAGCGCATCGCGGATTGGCTGGCAGGAAATGCCGAACGGCCAGAGATAACTGAGGCGCTCGAGATCACTGAAGTGGCTTTAGACCGCGCAGCAGCGTTTTACTTGAACAACAAGTCGATACCGGGCGCGCTGGCGGCCGCGGGTTTGCGTGGCTCTGATTTTATCACAGGCTGGAAGCGCCGCGAAGACCCGCTGGACATCGGCTTTATCGACGAGAGTTCGATGTTGGATGATCGCCAATTCAACGACCTCAAGGAAATCTTTCCGACCCTGTTATTGTTCGGCGATCCTGCACAGCTCGCGCCGGTGAACCAGTCGGGCGCAATGGTGTTTGATAAGCTACCGGCTCCGAGTGTTATGAACCTCTCACGGGTCCATCGCCAAACTGCGGACAATCCGATCCTTGATCTGGCGCATGCTTTGGCAGATCCCGCGCTGGAGTTTCACCATTTTGAACGGATGATTGAGGATACGGCTAAGAAAGATGACCGTGTTGTTTGGGGCCAACGGGTCGAGGTTGATTTGATGGCGCGAAGCCCAGTTTTGGTCTGGCGCAATGCGACACGTATCCGGCTTTTGAACGCATTTCGAAATGTATACGGCGCACCCGAAGATGCGTTGATTGCGGGAGAACCGTTGATTTGTGACGGTATCGAATTGCCGATGAAGCACCGCAAAAAGCGGTTGGACCTAGAGGCGCGTGGCCTCATCAAGGGTGCGCAAGTTGTGTACTTGGGCGAGGGGCGCAAGCCAGGGTTTTCGCGTTTACATGTGATGGGGGCAGAAGACCCACAGATCAGTGCCGCATCGATTGTTAAGATCGAGAAACCGGATGAGGAAGAGCCGTTTATTCCGTTTGCCGCTCGTATGGGTGCTACGTTCTTGCATGGATCAGCCGTGACTATTCACAAGGCGCAGGGCAGCCAGTGGGACACCGTTCAGGTCTTTGCGCCTGACCTATTTGTAGCGGCGCGTATGAACCGGATGGAGGCGGGGCAGCCATTGTGGAAACGGTTGGCTTATGTTGCTATCACACGCGCCCAAGACCGCCTAATCTGGGTGGTGCGCAATCGATTGTCGAAACCTGTCGAGCCGCTCAGGGTTGATGACCTACGTGCCGCTCCTGTCGCACCTCTTACATTGGCTCCAGAACCGGATGAAGAGAGCTTTTTATGAAATCGATCATTGTCACAGGTGCCAGTTCAGGTATCGGGCGCGCAACTGCCGAAGTCTTTTTAGAAGCCGGATGGCAGGTTGGCTTGATTGCACGGCGTGTAGATTTACTAAATCAATTGGCTGAAACCTTTGAGAATGCTCATGCGCTGCCTTGCGATGTGACTGATGCGGGCGCGATGAGCGCTGTGTTCGAAACATTCGTCCAAACGACCGGTCGCTTGGATGCCTTGTTTAACAACGCAGGTATGTTTGGCCCTTCAAAGCCGATTGATGAGGTGCCGCTCGACGTGTGGGCGCAGGTTATGAATGTGAACATCCACGGGATGTTTATTGCAGCACAACTGGCGTTTGGTCAGATGCGTCGCCAATCCCCGCAAGGGGGGCGGATCATCAACAATGGATCACTGTCAGCTCATGTGCCGCGCCCGAATTCTGTTTGCTATACGACGACCAAACATGCGGTGAGCGGGCTCACCAAAACGCTTTCGCTTGATGGTCGTCCCTTTGATATTGCATGTGGGCAAATTGACATTGGCAATGCCGAGAGCGCGATTGTTACGGATTTGAAAGCCGACCAACCGGATATGAAAACGATGGATGTCAGCCACGCGGCCAACGCAGTCTTTCACATGGCAAGCCTACCGTTAAGCGCTAATGTGCAAAACATGACTGTGATGGCAACGAACATGCCGTTTGTCGGCCGAGGTTAGGGGCGGACCAGGCGAAAGATCGCGGAAGCACCCCACCCGGCGGCAATCGCAATGGCCAAAGACATGAGGCCATAAAGAAACGCGTTTTCGCGCGACAATGTGTAAAGCCAACGTTCCAAGCCAACTTTGCGTACGACGATTGATGTTTCATAGCTCGAGACCACCTTGCCCTCGCGGGTTAGGAAAATGCGTGTTGCATAGTCGCCCGTTGTCAAAGCGGCAGGCAGTTGGATCGACGTTTGAAAGAGCGTCTGATCGACGACCTTGATCTCGTTTTCGAGCAGTTGGTAGGCGTTGGTGCTTTCACGGATACGGATAATCGCATCAGCAAAGGCGGTGGGGTTTTCGACGTTTTCCGGTGCACCAACAGAGCGGATGGCACGCGGAATAGAAATTTGAAACCGCACATCTTCGAGATCATGTAGGACCTCATCGAATGGGCCGCTTGAGGCGACGGCGTAAAAGCTTGGCGCGTGATCGACCTCGACGGAATCAACGTTGACCCAAATTCCAAACCGCTTTTCCTTGCGTCTGACTGTGACGGCCTCTGAGGGACCAGAGATCGCGATGATGACGCCCAGCGGGTCGCCCTCAGGGATTGGCTTATCGCGTTTGACCGCGCCAAAAATCAGGATCTCAGATCCGTCAAAAGACGTGGTGATTGCGACCTCGTCTTTGCTAAGGCCAAGCACGACTTCTTCGGCGAATGCGGGGATGGTAAAAAGAATAAAAGCTAAGGCGAGGCGCAACATGTTAGTGGCCTCCCGCTGCGATCGAGTACACTTCGGCTGGCATAACAAGCAGATCAAACGCCAATTTCCCACACACGGCGAGAACCATGATTGCGAGCAAAATCCGCAGCTGTTCGGCTTTCATTTTAACGCCAATGCGTGTCCCGATTTGAGCACCAAACACCCCGCCGACCAGCAACAAAACGGCCAAGACAATATCAACAGTAAAGTTGGTCGTGGCGTGGAGCATGGTGGTGAAGGCGGTTACAAAAATGATCTGGAAAAGGGAGGTCCCAACCACAACCTTAGTGGGCATTCCTAGGATATAAATCATCGCAGGCACCATGATGAAGCCGCCACCTACACCCATGATTGCAGCCAGAACCCCCACTAGCACGCCAACAATCAGCGGCGGGATAACCGAGATATAAAGACCGGAAACGCGGAACCGCATTTTGAGGGGTAGACCGTGGATCCAATTGTGTTTTTTACGGGTTGTCGGGCTGCCACCGTTGGCAGATTTGCGGATCGCTTTGAGGGACTCGATAAACATCAAGCCGCCGATCACGCCGAGGAATACAACGTAACACAGCTTTACCAGCAGATCGACTTGACCCTGAGACTTGAGATAGTTGAAAACGACAACACCGAGAGCCGCGCCAATTAAGCCGCCAATCAGCAGCACTGTCCCCATCCTGAGGTCAACGGTTTTCCGTTTGAAATGCGCTAAGACACCCGAGAAAGACGAGGCTACGATTTGATTGGCCTCAGTCGCAACGGCAACAGCCGGTGGAATGCCGATAAAGAACAACAGCGGCGTCATCAAAAAGCCGCCACCCACACCAAACATACCTGAAAGTATGCCAACAATTCCGCCCAATCCCAAAAGGAGAAAAGCGTTCACTGAGACTTCGGCGATAGGAAGGTATATTTGCATGTACCTTCCTAAACCGTGACGGGCTTACAAATCAAGATATCTTGCTGCTGTGCAGCAAACAGGGCTGATAGAACCTTGTAAACTGGACTCATTAGAATTTAGCGTTCTTTGACATATGGCTCCCCGCCAGCACGTGGTGGGACAGCCTTGCCAACAAAGCCCGCAAGGATGACGACGGTCATGATATAGGGAAGTGCGCCTAAGAACTGTGCTTGGATTTTGATACCAATCACGGATTCGATGACGTCCGGGCGTAGCTCAAGCGCTTGGAATAAACCAAATAAGAACGTGGCATATAGCGCATGCCATGGGCGCCATTTAGCAAAGATCAAAGCGGCCAAAGCGATGAAACCTCGACCAGCCGACATGTCTTTTACAAAACCTGCTTGAAGGGCGGTCGACAAGTAAGCGCCAGCAATCCCGCAAAGGACGCCACAGATCGCGACAGCCGCAAAGCGAAGACCCACAACAGAAACACCAGCAGTATCAACAGCGGCAGGGTTTTCGCCGACAGCCCGCAGACGCAGACCAAAACGAGTGCGATACAATACCCACCATGACAACGGGACAGTGAGCAAAGCCACGTAGACCAAAAGAGAGTGACCAGACAAAAGCTCGGAGTAAACTTGCATCAATGGGTTCGCGGCTTTGATCTCGTTTGTGGTTGTGAGTGCGCCGGGAAAATGGATTGGGTTGAACCGCGCGTCGCCGGTGAGTGAGGGGGTGCGCCCACCTTGGCTAAACCACGACTGGGCAATCAAAACAGTCATACCCGCGGCCAGAAAGTTGATCGCAACGCCGGAAATCAATTGATTGCCACGAAAAGTGATCGAGGCAAGGCCATGCACACCGCTTAGGAACATTGATGCAGCGATACCGGCAAGCAAACCAACCCACACG
>JALZUL010000083.1 GCA_023301665.1 Ascidiaceihabitans sp. | reverse complement strand
CGCATCCTTTGACGAAGCAACGCGCGAGCTGTTGCTTGCGACGATCCGTGAGGCACTTGCCAAAGCGCAGCCAAATAAAGTGACCGAATAACGAAACGCTGTTGTCTAGCTCACAGGCTTTCCTGTCTGGTCCGACGGCTTCGCTTGGTCAGGGGGCGCGCTAGCGACCGCGCGAAAGCGTTTTGGTTTCGGCACGTTCGAGCGTTTGCAGCGCAGCCTCAACGCTTAATCCTTGCGCCCGTGCACGTGTCCAAACACGTTTGGCCGAGGTTGGTGACCATGGTAATGTTGCTTGCGAAAGCCACTGTCTCAACGGGCTGGGAAGCGCGTCATATGCCTGCATAGGGTCATCAGGACGCCGCCGTGCTTTTAAACCTGTAGCGCCAAGGTTGCGGGATTTGTTCGAGGGCATTTTGGTTGTCCGACGTCATGTTATGTTATAGCATACCATATAAGCGGGTTGTTTGGAGCCTGCAAGAATTACGTTCTGCTTTCGGGTCAAAAGATCGCCAGTGGCCCCCTTTGGCGTTTGCATTAACGACATGAGACCACCATCGTGTCTGGTGCCGTGAAAAGATGGGCGGTGGGGCATCCTTTGAAAAACCGCTGTAAAAACCGCGATCTTTGAAATACCTATCGACGTTAAGATCGGACCGGTGGGACATTTAAATGAAGAAACTTCTATTTCTTGGCTATGATAAAACCCAAACAGGCCTGATTGAATTCATTGAACAGCAGGGTTGGCAGGTTGATCATACCGCGGAGCTTGTGACTGATTTTTCAGCGTATGATCTGGTTGTCAGTTTTGGGTGCCGACATATTCTAAAAGCAAGTTTGCTTGCCACTGCGCGGCGGCCGGTGCTTAACCTCCACATTGCTTACCTGCCATGGAACCGTGGCACGCACCCCTTGTTCTGGGCGGCCTATGATGGAACCCCCGCGGGTGTAACGATTCATGAAATTGACAAAGGGGTCGATACGGGGCCGATCTGTTTCCAGCAAAAGGTCACGATTGATCCGCTACAAGAAACGTTTGCCTCAGGGTATGAACGCCTGCTCGCAGAGATCGAGCAACTGTTTCGACAACACGCCACTGATCTGCTTGCAGGGCATTACACCAGCCAGCCACAACAAGGCACAGGAAGTGTAAAGCGGGTTAGCAACTTGCCGAAAGGTTTCAAATGGTCAGACTTGATCGGCCCTACAATCAAGCGACTTCGGGAGAATGCGGATGTATGATGCGATCATAGTTTTAGCCAATCTGATGGACCCTACGGGGAAACTGAATGATGAAACGCTGGCGCGACTGACCAAAGCAACAGACCTGCTTAAGGCGGGTTCAGCGCCGGTGATTGTGCCTTGTGGTTGGGCTTACAGAAACGATAGCGAAATTTGTATTGCGGACGCTATGGCAACCCATGCCAAAGACGCGATGGGAATTGAGAAATCTAAAATCATCGTTGAAACAACATCGCGCGATACGGTCGGTGATGCGATTTTCACAAAACGAAACCTCGCAAACCTGCGAAATTGGAAAAGTGTCGTCGTTGTCACCAGCGCCTATCACGCTGAACGGAGCCAAGAAATATTCTCATTTGTTTATGGGCAGCCCATTGAAGTGGTCTCTGCGGTGAGCCCAGACACACCAGCACTTCGTGCATCTGAGGAAACGTCTATCGAGGCATTTCGTGCCACTTTTTCTGGCGTGGACGCTGGCGATGATGCCGCGATTTTCGAGCGGCTCACAAGCCGTCACCCCTTCTATAACGGTGAGATTTATCCACGCATTGCCGACAGCACCGCCTGATCGATCCAAGGGACTGCGGGGCTGCTGCGATGGCATTTGGATGGTTGGCTTGGGGCTTTGAGCGCACGACGCAAAGCGATCAAGACGCAACCGCCCTTGAGCACCCCCTCCCATCGCGCTAAGTGGTCCATGATAATTCGGAGAACCACGATGCCTCAGTTCCTAGATACGACATCCGCTGACTTTGAAGCGAAATTTACAGCGCTTTTATCCGCTAAACGCGAAGACAGCCCAGATGTGGATGCGATCGTGGCGAGGATCATCGCTGATGTGCGTGCGCGTGGTGACGCGGCGGTTCTCGAGCTGACAGAAAAATTCGACCGGATCGCCCTAAGCACGGACAGCCTGCGCATCAGTCGAGCCGAGATTGACGCCGCCGCAGAGCAGGTAGACCCTAAGGTCCGCGCGGCCCTTGAGCTGGCAGCAGAGCGTATCAGCGCGTATCACAGCCGCCAAATGCCTGAGGATGCACAATGGACGGATGAGACCGGCGCGACCCTTGGTTGGCGCTGGACGCCGGTTTCCGCCGCAGGCCTTTACGTGCCGGGTGGGTTGGCGAGCTACCCATCATCCGTTTTGATGAACGCGATCCCTGCCAAGGTTGCAGGGGTGTCACGCCTTGCGATCACAGTGCCGACGCCAGATGGGGTCTTGAACCCAGCGGTTTTGCTCGCCGCGAAATTGGCGGGCGTGGATGAGATTTATCGCATTGGCGGTGCGCAAGCGATTGCGGCTTTGGCTTATGGCACCCAGACCATCGCCCCCGTCGACAAAATCACGGGGCCCGGTAACGCGTTCGTTGCCGCTGCAAAACGTCGCGTGTTTGGTAAGGTGGGGATCGATATGATCGCTGGTCCGTCCGAGATTCTGGTGATCGCAGATGGGGACAATGACCCCGATTGGATCGCGCTTGATCTGCTCAGCCAAGCCGAACACGATGAAAGCGCTCAGTCGCTTTTGATCACCACCGATGCAGCCTTTGGGCAGGCGGTGGCGAAAGCCGTCGACAAGCGGCTCGAAACCCTAGAACGCCGCGCGATCGCAGGCGTAAGCTGGCGTGACAACGGCGCGATCATCACCGTGCCAGATTTGGCAACAGCGGCTGCCTTGTCAGACCGGATTGCGCCAGAACACCTAGAGCTTTGCGTTGCTGACCCTGTTGCTTTGTCCCGCGATATTACCCACGCAGGCGCGATTTTCTTGGGGCAATGGACGCCGGAAGCCATCGGTGACTACATTGGCGGGCCCAATCACGTGTTGCCAACGGCACGCTCTGCGCGGTTCTCTTCTGGATTGTCGGTCATGGATTTTGTGAAGCGCACAACGCTGGCACAGATGACACCAGAAAGCCTGCGCGCCATTGGCCCAGGGGCCGAGGCCCTCGCGGCATCAGAAAGCCTAGAGGCCCACGGGCTTTCCGTCACGGCACGTCTGAGCAAGTTGAACGATTAAGGCAAATTCCAGCTGGTGGCGCGTATTGCCCTTAATATTGTGCTGGGTTAAGCAAGTTAGATAGTTTCTTGGACTTAAGTCACATGACCAGCATCAGCCATATCGTCCTCGATGACGCAAACTTACCTCCTCCGACACCAGAGATTGAGCAAGAGCGCAAAGTTGCCATGTTCGACCTGCTCGAAGACAACACCTTTGTGTTGCCGGTGCGCGACGAGCGGACCGCGCCTGCTGGACCTTACCACATTGGCCTATCGATCCGTGACAAACGCTTGGTGTTTGATGTGAGCACCGAAGGCGGGGAAAAAGCGGCAGAGTTTCACCTGTCCCTTGGTCCGTTCCGGCAGGTGGTCAAAGACTACTTTCAAATCTGCGAAAGCTATTTCGACGCTGTGAAAAATATGCCGCCCAGCCAAATCGAAACCATCGATATGGCGCGCCGCGGTATTCACAACGAGGGAAGCCGCGTGCTGCAAGAGCGGCTTGAGGGCAAGGTCGAGATCGATACCGACACGGCACGTCGGCTATTTACACTCATCTGCGTTCTGCATTTCGGGGGTTAGATGGTCGAGCAGCTTCCACAGTCCGTTCTGTTTTGTTGCGACCACAACGCGGTACGCTCACCGATGGCCGAAGGGATCATGAAGCAGTTTTACGGCACAGGAACCTATGTGCAGTCGGTCGGCGTTAAGAATGATCTCGAAATTGATGGGTTCTCGATCGCTGTTTGCCAAGAGCTGAATGTGGAACTGTCGCGGCACCGCTCTCGCAGCTTTGACGAAATGGAAGAATGGGGTGAAGACCTCAGTTCATTTGATTTGGTGGTGGCGCTGTCACCGGCCAGCCAACGCCGAGCTCTTGAGCTGACGCGGTTCTATCACATCGATGTGCAATACTGGCCGATCCTAGATCCCACCGGACTAGGTGAGACACGCGAGGCAAAGCTTGATAGCTATCGCCAAGCCCGCGACCAGATTATCGCAAGATTACAAAAGCAATGGGGCGAGCCGACCCAGTCGCCCGCCTAATCACCCTCACTAAAAACGTGATGGTTAGGTGCACACACGTGCAGCTTCGGCCCCAAAGGCTTTCCATTTCAACCACAGCCGTTCGTTGGCTGGATTGTCAGACTGGCGCAAATCCTGTGACTTTTGTGGATCACTAAAGAAGCTCGCACCACGTGATTGTTCGCGGGCATTTAAGCTGCGATTGGCAACCGCTTGAACACAACCACAGCGACTGCGTGATGCCTGTTTGCGATCAGCCTTGCGACAGGCTGTAGCGATTGGGCCAGAGGCGAACAAAGCAGAGCTTGAAGGCGCGCTCGACGATTTGAAAATCGCGCGATTGCTGGCTGAATTGCTGCTCGAATAACGTGTGCCGCCGCAGCTGGCCACCAAGGCCACCACGGAAAGTGCTGTGATCAATCGTATCATGTGTCTCGCCTCATGTTTTTGGGCTTGCAGGGTTTTCCCTGTCTTGATGCCCACCGCCTCGATGCTGGCCTATCCCAAACAAAGGAAAACCAAGCTGCGTCAGTATATGACGCAGCTTGGTTCATTTTTCAATCACCCATAATGGGGAGTCACGAGAAGCTGATCAGAATTTGAAACGTGCGCCCAAGGCTGCAACATCGATATCATCCGTTGCAATGCCTGCCGCTTCAAATTGGTAAACGCGGTAAGTTGCATAAATCTCGAGGTTTTTGTTGTCGATCTTTTGAACTGCAGCGATACCGTATGACGTGGATTCAGAACCAGCGGCAAAAAAGTCGCTGCCATCGGCATAATCAACAGACAAAGCGGTTGAACCGAAATCGAACCAATCGCGGTTGATGCCGACCTTCAGGTAATATTGGCTCGCATCGCCGATTTCATTTTGGCTACCGGCAGCAAAGCTCACGTTGATGCCTGTTGGCTTGTGAACGGCCGCGACGGAACCCAAAATGGTTTCTTCACCACCATCAACAACAGCATAGCCAAGGCTGGTTACAAAATCGACGGCACCAAAGTCACGGTGATAACGAGCGCTGATGTCATAAAACGAGTCGTCATTGCCACTGGTCAGCACTTCTTCACCAACGGTCGCAGCGACAGAGAAACCATTCCATTCCGGTGAATCGTAACGCAAACGGAAGCGGCGGCCACCGTCAAATGCGCTAAACGCGTTGCCAACATTGACGCCAGAAGAGCCGGCGCTGCCTGCCAATTGGAAGACCTGAGAACCAGCCAAATCCTGAAGGCTGGAATACGCGATGACAGATGTGCCTGAGAAATCATTCTCGGCCACGCCGTCAACGGCAACGCTGCCTTGACCAAACGAGAAGGTACCAAAATCAGCTGTTTGATAGATCACTTCAAATTTGCGCAAATCACGCAAGGATCCGTCAGTTTCCAAACCATTGTCGGTTAAGTCGACGCCAGAGGAGCCGCGCAAACCGAGGGCCGTTTCAAAGTGGAAACGGAACTCGTTGCCATTGCCAACGCCACGACGATAGATCGCGCCAACCCGGGTGTTTGAGTTGTCGTTGTCGCTGATGAAAGTGTCACTTGTTGTGCCGTCATCAACGGAGAACAGGCCAAAGTTCAACTGACCATAAAAATCCCAGCCATCCTCAGCGGTCGCAGCGATTGGAGCGCTGAGCAAAGCCAAAGATGCAAGGGGGAGAGCGGTGTTGCGAAACATGGATCGAGCCATAATAGTAGTCTTTCTGTAGACGGAAAATTGTTTCAATCGATGGGAGGATCGACATGGTGGGCACCTACGCCTACGCCGCTGATTTTAGAAATCACGTTGCCCCGACATGGCGTGATTGAAATGTGAAACCTAGGGGTCTTGAAGTTGCGAAAAAGATGAGCATAGCGCAAAAAAGGAACCCAAGAACGCGGCTTTATCGCGTAAGCTTTGATCTGCGACTGTGCCCACGAAAACAAGTCGAGAATAGCTGCCAATAGCGACAGCGTCCACAGCCCTTCCTTTAAATCGCGTAACAAAGACAACCAAAGTGGTTTCGCTTTGCGGATTTTGCGCAACGCTACA
>JALZUL010000082.1 GCA_023301665.1 Ascidiaceihabitans sp. | reverse complement strand
CGTAATGCTTGGGGCTGGCTATCGTCCGGTGCCCAGCCAGTAAGGTAAACGATTTCGAAGGTAGCAATGATACCACCTTGTGCTGCGGGAAATGTGTCTTGGTACAATTCATTTGCACGTTCAAAGACAGCGCGGCGCGTTGGTGTTTTTAGGCGTGAGGTGAGAGTGTTGGTTTCGCCCATGGCACGCAGATCTTGCATCAGGTGCCAGATATCACGGTAAACCACGCTGCTTGTTTGAGAATCTGCAACGGGAAGTGCTAGGCCCGCGCGTTGAAGCAACCCGCCCATGTCTCGAATTTCACCCATCGGAGCAATACGTGGTGATAAACCACCGGATATTTCGATCTCAGCCTGACCCAAACAGCTGCGTAATTCATGCAAGGTTTCGCCGCCAAAAGTTGCTGCCAAAAACAGTCCATCGGATATGAGCGCGCGCCGACATTGGATGATTTGCCCCACTGGATCATTGGCCCAGTGCAATGCGAGCCCATGAATCACAACATCGTGAGAGGCGACTTTCAGCTTGATGACGTCTTCATCGGCGACACAAATCGCGCCTGGCAGCGTTTTGTTCCAATGATGAGGGAATCCGCTGACGATGGCGATAGAATTAAACGTTCTGTTAACCATGCTCATACGATCCTGCATCTCATCAAGAGCCAAATCATGTAGGAACAGACCCTCATTCACTGCTCGGGATCTTCGCATGCGAAGGGATTTTGAATCGGTCAGAAGCGTTTGTGATGTCATGGAGTAGTCAATAGAATGGACAGCCGCTTAATTCAAACAGCTCTTAAGGTTATCTACCCTCCCAGATGTCTTACCTGTTCTACTTTGGTTGATAGTGATTTTGGTTTATGTGGTTCGTGCTGGCGAGAAACCAAATTTATCAACGGAGCTGTTTGTGATGCTTGTGGTATCCCGTTGATGGGCGATTTCGATTCAGGAACGTTTTATTGTGATGAATGCCAACAGGCCAACAGACCATGGCTTCGGGGTAGGGCGGCCTTAGTGTATCAAGGTAATGGTCGCCGGATTGTGCTTGGCCTTAAACACGCGGACCGTCAGGATATCGTTGGGCCCGCGTCAAAATGGATGGCCGCCGCTGCGAATGATCTCGTAACGTCTAAAACACTGCTTATCCCGATTCCGTTGCATTGGAGTAGGCTTTTAAAACGTCGCTATAACCAAGCTGCTTTGTTGGCGCAGGGCGTCGCGCGCGAACTTGACCTGCCGTGCTGCCCAGATGGGTTAATGAGAATTAAGCGAACCTTGCCTCTCGATGGAATGGGGCGTGATCAAAGGGTTACCAATCTAAAAGGTGTGTTAAAAATGCACCCGAAAAGACGCCGTTATTTTATCGGGCGTCAGATTTTATTGGTTGATGATGTGATGACGTCGGGAGCAACTTTAGCGGAAGCTACCAAAGCATGTCTTGATGCCGGTGCCGCAAATGTTAACATCCTCACACTAGCGCGAGTGGAGAAAGATGCTTAGATCACTCAACAGTTAAATTTTGTGAAGGAACGAGCCCGTGAAAAAGGTTGAACTCTATACCTCTCCGTTGTGTGGATTTTGCCATGCGGCAAAACGCTTGCTGAAATCTAAAGGCGTGAAATTCTCAGAGACCAATGTTCTGGCTCAACCTGGCAAAAAAGCCGAGATGATCAAGCGTGCAAATGGTGGTCGCACAGTTCCACAGATCTTTATCGGTGATAAGCACGTTGGCGGTTGTGATGAATTACACGCTTTGGAGCGTGCCGGTAAATTGGACGGTATGCTGGCCGCTTAATGCGTGCGGCGATCCTCCAGTTAAATTCATCAGACGATCCGTCTGAAAATCTGTCGCAAACACAAATGTGGGTGCGGCAGGCTGCCGAAGGTGGGGCAAAGTTTGTTTTCACCCCTGAGGTGAGCAATTGCGTTTCGACAAGTCGAGCACAGCAGATTGAAGTTTTGCGGCGGCAAGATGACGATGAGACGCTGGCTGAATTGTGCAAATTGGCCCGTGAACTGTACATTTCTATCTCGATCGGATCGCTAGCGGTCAAAACTGATGATCCTGACGGGCGGTTTACCAATCGATCATTTTTGATCAATCCGTTGGGCGAAATTATCGCTCAATATGATAAAATCCACATGTTTGATGTCCAGATATCTGCGACAGAAACCTATCGCGAATCTGCAGGTTATCGTCCTGGAGAAAAAGCAGTTGTTGCTGAGACAGAGCTTGGCAAAATTGGCATGGCAGTTTGCTACGATATGCGTTTTCCGTTATTGGCGAATGCACTGACCCAAGCTGGTGCTCAAATATTGCTTTATCCATCTGCGTTTTCGCCAGTGACCGGTGCTGCACATTGGCACAGTCTGTTAAGGGCTCGCGCCATTGAAACCGGGTGTTATGTCATTGCTGCGGCACAAACAGGCGTACACCGTTCGTCTGGTGCAAAGTCTCGTTCGACGTTTGGTCATTCCCTTGTTGTTAGCCCTTGGGGAGAGGTTCTCCTTGACGCAGGTACCGGTGCTGGCGTTTATGCATTTGATATTGAAATGGATAACGTGGCTAAGGCGCGGCAAAAAGTACCCTCAATGCTGAATGCTCGGAGCTTTACAGCCCCCTAATTTAAAGTCGTGACGGATGAGCGCGGACAAGAATGCACTGGCGATTTCGCTGTTTAGCGAGATTCTAGCGGCGGACCAAAAGGTTCGTTACCGCCTAAGTAGTGTATTGCCTAAGGGGATGGAAATTTCTCATTTTTCGGTTCTAAATCACCTTGCTTGGCATGAGGGCGAACGTAGTCCTGCGCAGCTTGCTGAGACATTTAGTGTGACACGTGGTGCAATCACCAACACCCTGAGCAAGCTTGAGTGGGCTGGGTATGTTCATATTCGTCCAGATTGGGATGATGCGCGGCGCAAAATGGTAACAATCAGTCCAGCAGGGCGCTCGGCACGTGATCACGCGCTAAGTTCTATTGCACCGATTGTCGACAATGTCATTGAAGCGCTGGGCGAAGAAGGCGTGCGTGCCACCCTGCCCATTTTGCGTGAATTGCGAAAGCAGCTTTAACGCTAAGCTGGTTTTGTGCTTGCTGTGACGTAGTTGACGCTTAGATCGCGCTCAGACAAGCGCCAGCCCCACGTTAACGGGTTAAATACAAACCCTTGACGATCCACAGGTTCGACACCTGATTGCGACAACAGGTCAAATAATTCATCTGGCGTGATGAATTTGTCCCATTCGTGTGTTCCCTTAGGCAACCAACGCATCACATGCTCGGCGCCGACGATGGCAAAGAAAAACGATTTCGGGTTGCGGTTAATGGTTGAGCAAATGTGCAACCCACCAGGCTTTAACAATTCTTGGCAAGCGGTCAGGTAAGCAAGGGGGTCCGCGACGTGTTCAACGACTTCCATGTTTAAAACCACATCGAATCGCTCTCCTGCTGCCGCCATTGCCTCAGCTGTGGTGTGTCGGTAATCGATATTTAAGCCTGAATGTTTGGCATGGGCCTGAGCGACTGGAATATTCCCTGCGGCTGCATCTACCCCAATTATTTCCGCACCCAGGCGCGCCATGGGTTCGGAAAGTAATCCGCCGCCACAGCCGATATCCAAGATCCTAATCCCCTTAAATGGGCTGGATACGCCTAAATCACGATCAAATTCACCTGCAATTTGCGTGTTGATATAGTCCAACCGACAGGGATTGAGCATATGCAACGGCTTGAATTTCCCATTTGGATCCCACCATTCCGCGGCCATCGCTTCGAATTTTGCGATTTCGGATGGGTCCACTGTGGTTTGATCCGCTTGCATTTTACTCTCCATGTGTTTTCTTGATGTCACAAGACTATATAGAGCTGTAATGGACAAACACACGGACCAAAAGCGCGCAGTGCAATATCTATACCCGCCAATCGACCCGTTCGATCAGCGGATGATGGATGTTGGGCAAGGCCATCGAATCTACGTTGAGCAATGCGGTAATCCAAACGGTATGCCTGTTGTGGTTCTTCATGGCGGTCCCGGTGGCGGGTGCAGCCCGGCAATGCGTCGTTATTTCGATCCGGATGTTTACCGTATTGTCCTGTTTGATCAGCGCGGTTGCGGACGTTCGCGTCCTCATGCTTCAGTGACCAATAATACAACATGGGATTTGGTCGACGATATTGAAGCGATCCGTTCCTCTCTTGATATTGAGGCGTGGTGCGTGTTCGGCGGCAGTTGGGGCGCGACACTCTCTTTGATCTACGCACAAACGCATCCTGATCGGGCGACGCATTTGGTTCTGCGCGGTGTATTTTTGATGACTCAAGCCGAATTAGATTGGTTCTACGGGGGCGGAGCTGGTAAATTTTGGCCGGATGTTTGGGCTCGGTTTACGAGTATTATTCCCAAAGACGAGCACAATGATCTAATAGCAGCCTATGCCAAGCGGTTGTTTTCGGGCGATATGGCAACTGAAATAAAGTATGCGAAAGCGTGGTCATCTTGGGAAAATGCGTTGGCTTCGATAAATTCTAATGGGAACGGAGGGGATGCTCCTGGGGAATATGCCCGCGCTTTTGCGCGCCTCGAGAACCATTATTTTGCGAATGCAGGTTTTCTGGAAAGTGATGGTCAGATCTTGGCGAATATGGACCGGATCGCTCACATACCGGGCATTATTGTTCAGGGTCGTTATGATATGATTTGCCCGCCGGAAGCTGCATATTCGATAGCACAGGTTTGGCCTGCTTCAGAATTAAAGATGGTCGATAAAGCAGGCCACACTTTATCGGAGCCGGGCATTACAGCGGAATTGGTTCGCGCGATGGATCGGATCGTAGAGCTATGAATCGCATCGATCGTCGTGTTTTATTTACCTCTGGTGCTGCGGCCGCATTGTTTGCGGCTACAGGGGTTTCAGCGCAAACTGCGCCGCGTCGCGGTGGCCGATTGCGAGCGGCTTTATCTGGGGCAAGCCGAACGGACCATTGGGGCACTAACGATACGCGGTTTATGCAAGCTGTGCGCGGGGCTGTCTTTGAGACGCTGACCGAAGTTGTGGGCGATGGAACCTTACATGGCGATATTGCTCAATCTTGGACAAGTGAAGATAGCGGCAAATCGTGGGTGTTTACTTTAGATTTATCTGTGGTCTTCCATGACGGGATTGCATTGCAAAATGCTGATATTATCGCGTTGTTTGAAAATCATGAGCGCTTGGATGTTTTCGAAGTTTCCGAACTTTACGGCAACAAGATCAAAGTCACATTGAATTCTGCAAATCAGAGTTTTCCCTATTTATTAGCAGATCCAGAATTTGCGATTTTACCAGCTGACACTCAGCGTAGATTGGCTGGAATTGGAACGGGCTTCTATAAAGTGCAGAAGTTTCAGGCGGGGCAACACTTTATCGGAACGCGCGTTTCTAAGCATCGTAAAGACGACCAAGGTGGCTGGTTTGATCAGGTCGAGTTTGTTTCGGTCTCATCTCAGAGTGTGCGTGCGGAAGCATTGCGTAAGGGAATGGTAGACGTTGCCGACATTCCCGAACTCGATGAGTATTCTGATCCAATAGAGTTTCAGTTGTTGCCTAACGCTCATCAGATTCAACAGATCGCAAGCCGCTCTATCGTTGTTCCAAGCGCGGTTGGTCAATCTTGGGCTTTGGATAATACTCGTATGGCGACGCGATGGTGGCTGGCTTGAAACCATCAAGCCTTTAAAGGGGTTGTAGACTCAGCTTATCCAACGTATATGCCTTTTCAATAGCGGCGTGTTGGGGTCCAAACCCAGCGCTCCACCGGATAAGTCAACGGGCCGCGCGCCCGTTTTTTTGTGCTTAATCGTTAGATGGAAAATATGACCAACGACCTGATTGCAAAAGCTGCCATTGACCGCCGTATGGCCGAGATTATCACACCTGTGATTGAGGATCTTGGGTACGAGCTGGTGCGTGTGCGCTTGATGTCTGGAAAGAATACGATCCTACAGATCATGGCTGACCGCCCTGAGGGTGGAATTGAAGTTGATGATTGTGCTAAAATCTCAACGGCTGTTGGGGCGACCTTGGATGTCGAAGACCCGATTGTTGATGAATATGCGCTGGAGGTGTCCAGCCCCGGAATTGATCGCCCTTTGACCCGCCTTAAAGATTTCGAAAACTTTGAGGGATATGAAGCTAAAATTGAAACTACTGAGCTGATCGATGGCCGCCGTCGCTTTAAGGGGCAATTGGCAGGGATCGAAGGCCAAGACGTTTTGGTCAATGTGGCTGAGGGCACAATTGGTTTGCAGTTTGATTGGTTGAGCGATGCTAAATTGGTGCTGACCGACGAATTGATTGCTGAAATGCTACGCCAGCGTAAAGCTGCTGGCGCACTGAACGAAGACAAGTTTGATGAGATCGAGACCGAAGAGTCCGATGAGGGAGAAGACTGATGGCTATTACATCTGCAAACCAGCTTGAACTGTTGCAAACCGCTGAAGCGGTTGCGCGCGAAAAGATGATTGACCCGAGCTTGGTCATCGAGGCGATGGAAGAATCCCTCGCACGTGCTGCAAAGTCCCGTTACGGCGCTGAGATGGACATTCGTGTGGCGATTGACCGCAAAAACGGTAAGGCGACATTTACACGCGTGCGTACAGTTGTGACCGAAGAAGAGCTGGAAAACTACCAGTCTGAATTTACAGTAGAGCAAGCCAAGCAATACATGGCTGACCCAGAAGTTGGGCAAGAATTCACAGAAGAAGTTCCGCCGGTTGAAATGGGCCGTATCGCAGCGCAATCTGCAAAGCAGGTTATTTTGCAAAAGATCCGCGAAGCGGAACGTGATCGCCAGTTTGAGGAATTCAAAGATCGCGCAGGTACAATCATCAACGGTTTGGTCAAACGCGAAGAGTACGGCAACGTTATTGTTGATGTGGGTGCTGGCGAAGCAATTCTTCGTCGGAACGAAAAAATTGGTCGTGAATCTTATCGCCCGAATGATCGTATCCGTGTCTTCATCAAAGACGTTCGTCGTGAACAACGTGGTCCACAAATCTTCTTGTCGCGTACTGCGCCAGAGTTCATGGCCGAATTGTTCAAGATGGAAGTTCCAGAAATCTACGACGGTATCATCGACATCAAAGCTGTAGCACGTGACCCAGGTTCACGCGCTAAGATTGCTGTGATTTCTCATGATGGTTCAATTGATCCAGTTGGTGCATGTGTTGGTATGCGTGGTTCACGTGTTCAAGCTGTTGTGAACGAATTGCAGGGCGAAAAGATCGATATCATCCCTTGGAATGATGATCAGCCAACCTTCCTAGTGAACGCATTGCAGCCGGCCGAAGTTTCCAAAGTTGTTTTGGATGAAGAAGCTGGAAAAATCGAAGTTGTTGTTCCTGAAGAGCAGCTGTCTTTAGCAATTGGTCGTCGTGGTCAAAACGTGCGTTTGGCGTCTCAGTTGACCGGCCTTGATATCGACATCATGACTGAAGCGGATGAATCTGCACGTCGTCAGAAAGAATTCGAGCTGCGTACTAAGCTGTTTATGGACAACTTGGACCTTGATGAGTTCTTTGCTCAGCTCTTGGTTGCTGAAGGTTTCACCAACCTCGAAGAGGTTGCTTACGTTGAAGTTGAAGAGCTTTTGGTCATTGATGGCGTTGATGAAGGCACAGCTGGTGAATTGCAGGCTCGTGCCCGCGACGTGCTGGAAGCGCAGAACAAGGCCGCACTCGATGCAGCCCGCGCGTTAGGTGTTGAAGATAGCCTGGTTGATTTTGAAGGTCTGACACCCCAAATGTTAGAGGCACTTGCAAAAGATGACGTGAAAACGTTGGAAGACTTCGCAACATGTGCTGACTGGGAATTGGCTGGTGGTTGGACAACCAACAACGGCGAACGCATTAAAGATGACGGTGTTCTCGAACCATTCGACATTTCTTTGGAAGATGCGCAAACCATGATTATGACAGCCCGTGTTTCATTGGGTTGGGTTGATATTGCGGACCTAGAAGAAGAAGCTGAAGAAGA
>JALZUL010000081.1 GCA_023301665.1 Ascidiaceihabitans sp. | reverse complement strand
ATCTGTTCGATGGGTGTCAATTTGTCGAGCAAAGCTTCTTCGCCAATGAGTTGAGCAAAAGTAGGAATGGCCTGAATTTCTAGGCCCAATTTTTGCAGGCGATGAGCTATTTGTAGTTGCTTAGGCTGGCTAAGTGACGGGATAGCTAGCAATACGCGGTCTATCTTTTGCTCTTCTACAATTTCTTTGATGCGCAGAGGAGACAAAACGGGAAGTCCAGACATTTTCATGCCATGTAATGCTGCGTTGTCGTCAATAAAGGCAATGGGCTCGATGTGCGTTTGGCTACGTATCGAATGAACAAGCTTTTTGCCTGTTGTCCCCGCCCCATAAATGAGTACCCGACGGGTCTTTTCAGAATATCTATAGATGAGTTGTACGACTTGCAAAAGTAAGGCACGCGAGATTGCAGATAATACAAAGAAAAATACGCTCAGCGTAATGTAAAACAGTAAGTCAATTTTTACATTCGCGACTGAGCTGAGGACGACAGCGGAAAGCCCCATCCCCGCGGAAAAAGCAGCCATTCGGATCGTTGAACCAGAGTCATATGATGCAAGTTGGACATGTTGAAAATCCAGGAACAAAGCAAGGCAGACGGTGCAAATCAAAAGGTAAGGGAGAATGCTCGAATAGGCTTCTACAGCACCCCATGCCATAGAGAGTCCAAACTGGGCCGCAAAAGACAGATAAATAGACGCCACAACCATGAGGCAGTCCAAGGTTAAAAGGATAATGCGTTTTTGAGGGTTAGACAGCGCAACTATTAATTTTAGCACTAAAATCTGCCTTTACTGGCTAACTAATATAAAAAGCAGGGAATTAGGTCGTGCACAAAGTCCCGCTGACAAAGTCTATATAGACCAGAGCGAATGAGATTCGCGACTAAAATTAACTTTAGCGCGAATTATCGCCTGCGAAAAAGATTCCCAATTGTTTGGAACACCAGATCGAAGTCGTAACAAATGGATTGCTGCCGTTGGTAAATGAGATCTAAACGCGCTTTGCGGGGAATACAGATCTGGGTATAAATTCTATTAGTGTCAGCGGCACCTTTACTGCGGGATAGCAAATAGTCTTCATGTTTGTGCATTCTGATGGTTGCAAGTCCAGTTACTCCCGGCCGAGATTTTAGGACCTTTGTGTAAACCTCAGGAAATTCTTCGACATATTGACGTAAAGGGGGGCGGGGACCAACAAAGCTCAAATCTCCTCTAAGAATGTTCCAGAGCTGTGGGAATTCATCGAGTCTTTTGGATCTTAGGCGTTGACCCAATGGAGTAATACGACCGGCCTTTTCTGGGCCAGACACGCCGGAGTCGCTTGCCACCACAGACATGGTTCGAAATTTCCATAATCCGAATGCTTCGTTTGGTGATTTCATTCGTTCGGCTACATAAAAAAGCGGGCGTCCTTGTTTGACCAAAAGATACACGACCAAAAATACAATGACGGGACCTAAGATAATGACTAACAGGCACGCGAAGAAAATATCAAAAAGCCTTTTGCGCCAGTTCATTTTTACCTAGGTCCTTTTCCATTGCGTAACCATACTTTTTGATAGGCTATCATCTTGATTAAATGTAACGTATTTCTCCAGCAATGTCGTATCCAGTGTTACATCGGGTATCGTGTTTTCTGAAGCCTGCTTGCGAGTATAGGTTAAGTTTGCGTCGTCGAGTAGCTCGTTCATTTGAATGCTACGTGGCGCTGCCAAATTTAAGATAGGCGGCAATCTCTCAATTCTAGTCAATTTTTGAATAACTTCGGACAAGGTCCTCGCGCCAATGTAACTGCGTCTGGGAGTGGAGCCGTCGGGGAACGTATCAATGGCCATTTCCGGCCGCCAGTTGCCTAGGATAGCATCGGCTCCGGCAACATTGCCGATCCGGAGGATAGTGGATGTCTGGCCGTGCTCAATTGCGAGCTTTTCCATTTCAACCTTTGACCGCCCATATTCGGACAATGGTGCAAGTTGATCAGTTTCTTTCAACAGACCCTTTCGGCCTCCATAAACGGCAGCCGAAGATGTTAGAAAAACTCTTCTCACTCTGGCTTTTTGTGCGGCGTCCAAACAAGCACCCGCTATCAGTGAGTTTTGTTGAAATGAGAGGGTTGCGGACGAGGGGGTTACGCCCGCAAGGCAAAGGACACATTGCGCGCCTTTGAATAACTCAACGAGCCCTGTTTTATCCTCTAATATGTCGAGAGTGTAGTAGCCTTGTATGGCTTGGCGAGAATGCCAGGTTGTGTGTGGGTTTCGCCAAAATGGCCGTATAATTTGACCCAGCCGGCCGGATGAACCTAAAATCACAATTTTTTGGGTCTGAGGTGAATAAGACATAGTAGGCACGGTTAGCCCGAAAAACTTAGAAATCCAATGTTTTCATTGACGTCGAATCGCATAAGGTCGAAAAGCTATGCATACGGGGGTAAGTTACACCGAGGGACGGGTAATCCATGCTTTTTAATTTGAAGAATGCGCTAGCGATATTTTTTGTTGCGTTTGTTGCGGGTTGCTCGATGTTGCCTAGAGGCGCAGCTGTGGACACCGAAATTCTTAATGAAGTAGATGATCCTGGTACTGAGTTCGCGATTTACCCAGTTACTCGTGCATTTTTACCTAGCGTAAATGAATGGCCAAATGTCTCAGAGCGTAGTTACAACTGGATCGGTCATAGTCATGGTTCTACCGCAACAGTCATCCGGTCAGGAGATACTGTTAATCTGCGTGTTTGGGATAGCGAAGACAATTCTCTATTAAACGGCCCTGGACAGCCTTTCAGCGAATTGGTCGGCAACGTTGTGTCACCAAGTGGAACTATTTTTCTGCCCTACGTTGGGAAAGTGAAAGTTTCGGATCGTACAGCTGATAGCGCAAGATTAGCTATTCAACGTAGTTTGGAAGCGGTTTCTCCTTCAGCACAGGTACAGCTAACGGTACAGGCGGGTCGTAAACGTGCTGTTGACTTGGTTGGCGGAGTTTCGAGGCCAGGAAGCTTTCCGTTAGAAGATGCTGACTATTCGGTCCTTAGTCTGATTGCCGCAGGTGGTGGTATCCAGCCCGGATTTGGAAACCCGCAAATTCGCTTAATTAGAGGTCACGAAATTTACGGGACATCAATCAGTGCACTTTATGACAACCCCAGACTCGACACGCGTTTGCTGGGCGGCGACAAGATTATCATTGAAGAAGATGAACGCTATTTCTTATCTTTGGGAGCTGCTGGTACTGAAGCGCTACATGCCTTCCCTAAGGGGCATGTTTCGGCGCTCGACGCTTTGTCGATCGTGGGGGGCGTGAATGATAGTCGTGCTGATCTGCAGGGCATCTTGATTTTACGCGAATATCCGAATTCAGCTGTACGACCCGGAGTCCGTGGACCGCGCGAAACTCGAGTCGTATTTACGATCGACTTGACCAGTTCGGATGGTTTGTTCTCAGCACGTAATTTCGAAATCCAAAGCAAAGACCTTGTTTTGGTTACCGAAAGCCCGATCAATAACACTAGAACCATATTGTCGCTGGTTGGCTCTGCCTTTGGTTTGGCAAATACTGTTACGAATTAATGTTCCTTATGGCAGGTTGATGTGTTTGCGCTTCGGTACCAACGCGTTGATTTGGCGTAGGTGCTCTGGCAAGCAAACTGTCAAAAAATCATAGGTCTTGACCACATGACTGCGCGCGTTTGGGCCTAAATGCGAATATGATTTTGGGTTCGCAAGTAGATCTACGACTTGCGAGGCTAATGCCTCAGGGTCGAAGAAATCGACAAGTAGGCCAGTCTCTCCGTGTGTAATTGCCTCGCGCACTGGGGCAACATCACTCGCTACGATTGCCGCTTGCATGGACATCGCTTCCAACAACGACCATGACAAAACGAATGGCATGGTCAGGTAAATATGGCAGCTACTGATTTGGATGATTTTTTGGTAATCGTCGAACGGTACCTGGCCAAGGAAGTGGACTTTGTCCCAGTCGACATTATCACCGACTTCTGCTTCCATTTGGGCGCGAAGGCCTCCTGGATGTTTGGATTTTCCACCATATGAGACATCGTTGCCTCCGACGATTAGGAAACGCGCATTTGGGCGCGCTTTTTGTATTTTGGGAAGAGCACGCATGAACTGGTGAAAGCCTCGCGTCGTCTCCAAGTTACGAGCCATATAGGTGACAATTTCGTCGTTACGGGTGATGGGCTTGTCTAGGCGACCAAGTGTAAGTTCAACTTCGGGATTGGGCAGCATTTTTTCGGTTCGAATGCCGTCGTGACAAACATAGACACGGTCGTGAAAGCTCTTAGGAAAGCGATCTCTTTGCCAGTAAGTGGGGCAATGTCCCTGATCGACAACTTCGATGTTAACCAAAGGCACAGCGTTATGAGCGGCCATTAGGTAAGGGGAATGTTCGGAAACCGGACTTTCTGGATCGAAGCCGACTGGCCCACCTTCAGTGCTGTAGAAGTATTCAAAGAAACCGATGACCGGAACATCCGGATAGATTTCTTTGATAAATGTCAGTTCGCCCCAACCGACATGCCCGATGATAATGTCTGGTGTGAACCCTTTTGCGCGTAACTTACCCGCTGCTTGAGCAGCTCCAAAACCTGATCCTGTTGCGTTTTCCCAAGTTCGGACAAGTCCATAGGTTTTCTCAGCCGCGATGTGGTGTGGTTTGTACTTTATTGTTTGAACCCCATCAAAAACAGGAGGGTTCTTCCTTTGGGTTAGAAAGACGATTTCATGTTCTTTTTTATCGGCAAGCCATTGGACCAGTTCGCGATATTGACCAGGCATGTTTTGGTGAACAAAAAGAAACTTCATATTTGGGCTCGGAGTTTATGAGATAAATCGATTTTAGCATAACGGATTGGCGACTACGCGGCGAGTGCTGCGTCCAAAAACGCACGTATCTTGCGCTCGAATGGCTCATTTACCACTCGTGTAACCTCAACACCTTTTTTCATTACGATGAGCGTCGAGTGACGTCGGACTTTCATTCGGTTGGCCATGACGGACTGTCCATAATGGTCCCAGTTAACGTCTACAAATGTGAGGCTGTTGTAGGCTGGGTTTTCTCCGATTAGCTTTGCTATGAGTTCTAATTTTTGATTGCTGGTGAACGACCAGCTGGCTCTAAAGTTCAAAATAACAGTTTGATCCGTTTGTCTCAATCCGTCCCAAACTTCAGGAGTAAAAGGGATGAAAGTGTAGCCTTGAGCAGGGCTCGAAAAAAAGATGGGCATAGCTGATGCCAATAGAAATGTACGGCGGTTCATTTTGGGCTCCGGCATGATTGCGTTCCGGAGAACATGTCACCCAAAGAAGGCGTTGATTGGTACGACATTTAGGTTTTTGTTTGGCGGGACAGCTGCACTGCTAAAATTCCTATCGCGATGATGGTAACACCAATAAGGTCAAACATGCCGAGGCTTTCGCCTAAGATTAAGGCTGCAATTATAACGCCGAAAAAGGGATTCAAAAAATGGAAAGTTGCGGCGCGAACCGCGCCGATCCGATCCACTAATTTAAACCAAATCCAAGTGGCTAAAAGACCGGGTGCCAGTGTTGTGTAAATAAAGGCCGCTACTAGAGACAGGTTCATAGTCACCTCAAGGGTCTCTGTCATAGCTGATGCAGCCGCCAAGATGACTGCGCCCACCAGCATTTGCAAACCAACGACCATCAATAGGTTTCCTCCTGAGGAGGCATGGCGCATAGACAGCGTTGCAACAGTCAAAGCCAATGCTGCGACCAAGCATAGCCATAGCCCATTCATGTTAATGCCAGCCTCAATGCGCGATGTCATAATTATCCCAACGCCGATTACCCCTAGGACGAGACCTACGACAGCTGCAAAGGAAAGGTGTTCGCGAAAGATGATCCAGCTGGCCAAGGCCACCATCAGGGGCATGGTCGATGCAATAATCGACGCTACAGAGGCTTCGATGGTTTGCATCGCGTAAAAATTCAAACCTAAGTAAAGTGCATTTTGACATAAGCCAAAGAGAAAGGTGGCTTGCCATTGTTCTCGTGTAAGCTTCATGGATTGACCTAAAGCACGTGCGATGGCGATACCGATAAAACCCGAGCAGAAAAACCTGAGTGCGAGCGCTGCTATTGGTGGCGCATCAACGACGATTATGCGCGCTGAGGTGAAAGCCGACGACCAAATAAGGGCGAACAACAACCCCATGGCGATAGCGCGTAAATCCATGTGAAAATCCTGCTAATTTATAGCGCGACACTTTCTTAAAATTGCTGGAGCCACAAGGAGGAATGGACAAACAAAAAAGGGCCGTTCTGAAAACGACCCTTTTGTATTCTTGTGACGAATGAAGGCTTAGCCGTTCACGCTGTCTTTCAGAGCTTTCGCAATCGTCATTTTGACAACTTTGTCTGCTTCTTTTTGGAATTGCTCACCCGTTGCTGGGTTGCGTACCATGCGTTCTGGACGTTCGCGGCAGTAGATTTTGCCAACGCCTGGAAGTGTCACAGCGCCGCCGCCAGAAACTTCTTTGGTGATTAGGTTGCATACTGCATCCAGTGCTGCGCCTGCTGCTTTTTTGTCTGCGCCCATTTCCTCGGCCAGTGCGGCGACGAGTTGGGTTTTTGTCATTGGTTTCGCCATTAAAGGTCTCCTTCGTCCGCCCGATGTTGGGCCTCTTCGACGGAATGTAACGGAATGTTGTGGACGAACACAACGAATAGCAGACCAAAAAGGCAACAAAACATGACTTTTTTGCCTTTTTGGTCGATTTTATTTTGTCAAAGGAAGGCGGTTTCGTCAAAAGAGCGTAATTTACGGCTTTGGATCCGCTCCAACGGCATTTCGCGCAAGTGTTCCATTGCTCGAATACCAATCATTAAATGGTTCGCGACCTGAGTTTTATAGAAATCTGAAGCCATTCCAGGCAACTTCAATTCTCCATGTAGAGGTTTGTCAGAAACACAAAGCAATGTGCCATATGGCACGCGGAACCGGTATCCGTTGGCCGCGATAGTTGCACTTTCCATGTCAAGAGCAACT
>JALZUL010000080.1 GCA_023301665.1 Ascidiaceihabitans sp. | reverse complement strand
GTGTTGTTTTTGGATGAACCCTGCGCGAACCTTGATGGGCAGTCCACCCGTGAGATTGAGGCTCTATTGTCAGAGGCTGATGCTGCCGGAACGAGGATCATTATGGCGACGCATGATATGGGGCAGGCGCGTCGCCTAGCCACCGATGTGATTTTTATGAACTCGGGTAAGATTGCAGAAAACGGACCGGCCAGTATTTTGTTTGGGTCCCCTAAAACACCAGAACTGATTGCTTTCCTAAAAGGGGATATCCTTGAATGAAGCAGGTTTTATTAGCGTTTGGTTTTAGCTTTTTCTCGAGCCTCGTGCAGGCCGATACATTACGTTTTGCTGTGACAACCTCGTTTGAAAACTCGGGTTTGGCGGATGTCCTACTGCCCGAAATTGAAGCTGATCTTGGGCTGGATATTCAGTTACTTGTGGTTGGGACAGGGCAGGCACTGCGACTGGGAGAGGCGGGGGATGTGGACGCCATTCTCGTGCATTCCCGCACAGCGGAAGATTCATTTGTGGCCCAAGGGTTTGGGACGCATCGCCGTGAAATTATGTACAATGATTTTGTGCTGATTGGCCCGACGGATGATCCCGCAAGAGTGCGCGCAAGTGATAGCGCTGTGGATGCCGCCAAACGGCTCGCGATGTCACAGCAGATTTATGTAAGTCGCGGCGACCAGAGTGGCACCCATAAGGCGGAATTGAACATTTGGCGAGATGCCGGCATGGAGCCTGATGATTTTGGTCCATGGTATCGTTCGGTCGGTGCTGGCATGGGCGCTGCTTTGAATACGGCCACTGCGATGGATGCCTATATTTTATCAGACCGTGCCAGTTGGCTGAACTTCCAAAACAAAGGTGGGTTGGCGTTGCTCTATGCAGGTGATCCTGCGTTATTCAATCAATATGCCTTCTTACCAGTCAATCCTGACCGTCACAGTTCAGTACGGTTCGATCTTGCCACTAAGCTTGAAAATTGGCTGGTAAGTAAGAAAGCAGCTCTATTGATCGATGGGTACACAATCCACGGCACGCAGCTTTTCGTTTTTAATGGGGTCGGTGGTTAAGCTAGGGCAGGCTCGCCGCCCTAGTTCTTTGATCCGATCACGATCAAGCTGCTTGTGTGCTTGAAATCCTTGGGACCAGTGCTTTTACGAGATCACGCATGTCCAGTTCCCCGATGGGCTCACCATCACTCATGACACGGTAAGTTAAATCGGTGTTACCTTCGGATCTTGCGATGACGGATTCAAGGTTGTCATCTGCATCGACATCACCGGCAAATTCAGTTGCTTGGATTGTGCGCGCGACCGAGCGTATGCGCAAAACACGCGCACGGTTAATGTCACTTACGAAATCCTCAATGTATGGGTCGGCTGGGTTCAATAGGATGCCCTGCGGCTCACCTTGTTGAATAACTGCGCCATCTTTAAGGATCACCAAGTGGTCGGCCAATTTCAACGCTTCATCCAAGTCGTGGGTGATAAAGATGATGGTCTTTTTCAGTTCCACCTGAAGCTCAAGCAACAGGTCCTGCATGTCTGTGCGGATCAACGGATCGAGAGCAGAGAAAGCTTCGTCCATCAACATGATGTCAGAATTCGATGTCAACGCACGTGCGATACCAACGCGTTGTTGCATCCCGCCTGATAGCTCATTGGGATACCGGCCCTCGTACCCGCCCAATCCAACACGCTCCAGCCATTTCATAGCTTCTGCTTCTTGCTCTTTTTGGTCGGCACCACGAACCTCTAAGGCAGTGGCTGCGTTTTGCAAAACGGTACGATGTGGGAGCAAAGCAAACTTTTGAAAGACCATAGACATCTTGCTTCGACGAAGCTCGCGTAGGCCGTCTTCGTCAAGCTTCATGACGTCTTCACCATCAACGATGATCTCGCCGGCAGTCGGTTCAATCAATCTGTTGAGATGACGAATGAGGGTCGATTTCCCTGAGCCGGAAAGGCCCATGACCACGCTGATTTCCCCAGCCTGCATATCTACGTTGATGTCTTGTAGACCAAGAACGTGCATATGCTGAGAGAGCAAATCTTCTTTGCTCATGCCCCCAAGAACCTCAGGTAAAACTTCGGCTGGTTTATCGCCGAAGATTTTAAAAACGCCGCGTAGGCTGATTTTCGGTATTTTTGTCATCAGCTGTTACCTTAATGGCTGGCTTGTTGTTTATCGACACGTTGCAATGCCGCTTTAGAGGTTCGGTCAAGGATAACTGCGAGCAGAACAATCCCGATACCGCCGACGATGCCCACACCCAGTTCAAGCTGGCGAATACCAATAAGAACGTTGCGGCCTAATCCAGGCGCAGACACGAGCGAGGCA
This sequence comes from Ascidiaceihabitans sp., assembly GCA_023301665.1. Classification (GTDB taxonomy): domain Bacteria; phylum Pseudomonadota; class Alphaproteobacteria; order Rhodobacterales; family Rhodobacteraceae; genus Ascidiaceihabitans. Next base: position 2,143 of record JALZUL010000080.1, on the reverse strand, counting down.
ATAACAACCATAGCAAGGCTCATCATGATGGTTTGGTTGATGCCTGCCATGATGTTTGGGAGCGCCAGTGGCAGTTCAACACCCAGCAGCTTTTGGCGCGATGTCATGCCAAAGGCATTGGCCGCCTCAATGACGTCTTTATCGACAAGGCGAATACCAAGGTCGGTCAAGCGGATTACAGGGACCACAGCGTATAGAATAATAGCAATGCCATAAAGCTTGGACTCTGTGACGGAGAACAAGAAAATCAAAGGGATCAGGTACACAAAGGTCGGTAGCGTCTGTAGTAAATCCAGAACCGGCACGACTGCTTTTTGTAAACGATCTGATTTTGACATCGCGATCCCTATGGGGACGCCAATGGCTACCGAAATACTGGTACAGACAAAGATAATTGAAAGTGTCTGCATGGCGACATCGTAGTGATCCACAAGCCCTAGGCCAAATAGGGAAAGGGCGACAAAAAGCGTGACACCGATCGAGCGTGACGCGTAATAGGCAACGGCCAGTAGCATGGGGATCAATATCCACCATGGGGTCACTTCAAAAAACCAAAGGGCACCGTCCAAAAGCCATGACAGCGGTTGTGTAATTGGATCAAGTACAGCTTTTAGCGCTGGTTTTGCAGCTAAAAAACCGGTTTCGATTGCTGCTGTGACATCGCGGCTTTGACCAACCGATGCGCAGGCTGCGTTAAGGTTATCAAGAGAGGGAAAAGGAAAGACGGGCCCAGATGCTTCCGCGTCGGTACCTGAGGCTTGCGCCAACAATTGTGCCATCGACATTGGGCTGTCGCTTTTATCTTGATCACACCACTCGCGAAGTCCAAGTGCATTGAAGACACCATCATAGAAAGCCATTTTTAATCCCTGTTCTATATGAAACGACCCGCTAAAAAAGCGGGTCGTAACGTTTTCTACTATTGTTGGTTACTTCAGCAGTGCTGCAAGCTTGCCTTTGGCTTCGTCGCTCAACCAGTCAGCCCAAACGTCAGTGTAAGACGTCAAGAAGTAGACGGCTGCTTCGTCGTAGGATGCGTTGTTGTCGTCTTGCCATGCCAACACTTCGCCCATTTGAGCATTTGTGAAGGAAACGTTTTTCAGCAATTCAGCGATCTCTGGTTCGCGCTCCATGAAGGCACCAGAAACGGCTGTTACAACTTTTGCAGTTGGGTATGAAGATGCTTTTGGTGCTTCGCAATCTACAGAACCGTTGCAGGTGTGTGCATCAGCGTCATATGCCGCGACTTCAACTTGAACCATTGGGTACTTGCCCAAAACAGATGTTGGGGCCCAGTAGTAACCAAACCATGGCGCTTTATCAGCATAAGCAGCTGCGATGGCCGTTGCCAATGTTTCGCCTGAACCATGTTGGAAACGCTCAACACCAGCAGCTTCAACACTCAAAGCTTTAAGGTTGTTGCCGTTAATGATGTCGCAAGCCCAGCCTGTTGGGCAATCGTGGAATTTACCACCAACCAATTCAGGGTTCGCCATAATGCCTTCTAGCGTTTTTAGCTCAGGGTGTGCTTCAGCCAAATACTCAGGAATCCACCAGCCTTCGATGCCGCCGTCAGACAAAACATGTGTCAATTCGACCAATTTGCCTTCGGCCAACAAGCCTTCGTATGCTGGTGTTGAGTTCGCCCATACTTCGGTCAGGATGTCTGGCTCGCCAGTTTCCGCCAATGATGTCAGAGCTGGGACTGTCGAGGATGGTACTTTTTGAACATCGCAGCCGTAGCCTTGTTCCATCAAGAAAGCCGCAACAGACGTGACAACAGCAGAAGATGCCCAGTCCATTTCTGTGATTGATACTTCGCCACAATCTGCCATCGCAGATGTGCCAACAAGGCCAGCAGTTACAACTGCGGCGGTGCCCAGTAGATTGAGTTTCATTTTAGTCTCCCGTGATTATATTTTCTGCAGCGCGCCATCGAGGGCATGCTTGATAAGCTGCAGCATAGTCAGGTTTCTACTTTTTCTTATAGTAAAAACTTTGTTTCTCGTCGCCTCGCCTCCAGCGTGACGCATTACCTCGAATAACTGTCGCTTATGGACCATGCTTCCAAAGAGATAAAGCCTCAAAGGCCCGTTAGCAGAATTGTTTTTCATACTATCAAGCTGTTACCTCAGCATTTATG
>JALZUL010000079.1 GCA_023301665.1 Ascidiaceihabitans sp. | reverse complement strand
TACGGCGCGGGCGGATCAGACCAACATCTAACACACGACGCGGCTCAAACATTGCAACGCACGTCAGGCCACCGAGTCGCCGCACATTTGACATGCGTTGGCGCATCAAAGGCTGATGTCTTGGCGACGGCAGATAAGTTCGCCAAAGCCGGTATTACGGACATCGTAGCCCTGCGCGGCGACCCATCTAAGGGTGACGATACATTTATACCACACCCTGAAGGCTTTGCTGACAGCTGCGAATTGATCTCAGCCCTCGCCGACACCAACCGTTTCAACATCCGTGTTGGTGCATACCCAGATGTCCACCCTGATGCGCAAAACGCCAAGCAAAACATCGATTGGCTCAAAGCCAAAATCGACGCCGGCGCTTGCGAAGCGTTGACACAATTTTTCTTTGAGGCAGACACATTCCTACGTTTTCGCGATGCCTGTGCAGACGCTGGCATTAAAGCCAAAATCACACCCGGTATTTTGCCGATTTCCAACTGGAACAGCGCACGCAAATTCGCCGAGAAATGTGGTACATATGTCCCCAACGAGCTTGCTCAAACCTTTGATAAAGCGGCACGCGATGGACGCACCGATTTGCTTTCAATCTCGCAGTGCACCGAGCTTTGCGACGATCTGTTGAGTGAAGGCGTGGATGACCTACATTTCTACACCCTCAACCGTCCCGATTTGACCCGTGATGTGTGCCATGCTTTGGGTGTGACCCAAGTCAACACAATCAGCAACGTGGCGTAACACTTGTTGCGACGCGAAACGCTTTCTACCGTCGTGCTAAATTCAGCTCGACGGAGAAACATATGATCAAACACGCCCATTCCCCCGCTGATCTGCTTAGCTTGGATGAAGCGTTGGCCATCTCCGGCCTTGAGTTCATGCAAAACATCTTGGATGGCGTGGCACCAGCCCCGCCTATTGGGGCGACACTTGGCTATCAGTTGCACGCAGTTTCAGATGGACAAGTAACATTTCGCGGCACGCCAGAGTTTAAGGCCACCAACCCAATGGGGACAGTCCACGGCGGCTGGTATGGCACTTTGCTCGACAGCGCTATGGCCTGCGCTGTGATGACACGGGTGCCGCGCGGCTCAATCTATACGACTTTGGAATACAAGATAAACATCACCCGTTCGATCCCTCTTGGTATGCAAATAGATTGCATCGGCAAGGTGGATCATTCTGGCCGCTCGACGGGTGTCGCCTCGGGCGAAATTCGCGGCGTTGAAGACGGCAAACTTTATGCAACCGGATCCACCACGTGTATCATCATGGCGATCACTAAACCCTAGCCGGCCACGCCACGCAGGCGCGCGAGCCATGAACGCGCATCAGGTTCTGGCCCTTGGGTGACACTGGGATGAACCCGTTCTGAGGGATCCAACCCAACCTTTCGATCTTTTCGAGTGATAAAGACCCGCGAATACCCGCTCCACGTCCCGTTGGCTGGCGCTGTTGGGTCTTGCACGAAACGATCACGCCAATTCTCTGGCAACGGCAGATCGTGCTTAAGCGCGTTTTCCAGCATCCACACCAATGGAATATTTGAAAGCGGCCGCGCATCAAGCTCACCACCCAACTCCCCACCAACATCACCATGCGCACCACGGAACCACATTTGCTCCATGTGCCCTGTCCAATTGGGATCGCTGTCCCACATGATTGGAGAGTAAGCCACACGTGTCTCGTGGCGGGCTAAGGCGTGATAGCCATTCTTCACCGACGGGCCGAGCGCATGGGAATGGAACGCGTGTTGAGCCACACTCAATCGCCATAACACAGGTGCATTGATCCCCAAGGATTTAACCGTGTCCCAGACACCAATCATCTCGATGTCGACCTTGTCATGACAATAGGCTTCGCGGAATTTTAAGGCTGCTTGACTGTTTGGCCCGCATTCATAGTGACGGTAGGCATCACGAATACGGCGCTCTGTCGCTTGGTCATTGCGCACCAATCCCACCAAATCGATGACACCAGCCAGCGAACGCACCGCATAAGCCCCGCGAGAAAAACCCATCAAAAAGATGCGATCCCCTGGTTTATAGCGTGACGCGAGATAGCCGTAGGCACGCCGAATTTGGCGGTTTATTCCACGCCCCATCAGAACATCACCCGCGCGCCGCCAGTGCGACCACTGTAAGCCGTGCTCGTAATAAACCGAGACCTCGCCGCCCATTTCGGACAGTAATTTATAGGTTAGACCCGCATTGGTTTCATGCCCGACCTCGAGCGTAGACATCGTACCGTCTAGAATAATGACATGGGTTGTTTGGCCACGGACCAGCGGCGCGTGTTCTGGCGTTGCCGCTCCAAAGCGATCAACCAACCATGACGAAATCCGTCTATTTAGCGGTGTGAGTGGCATCCCTTAACAGTTCCCAAACTTTATGGGGCGTGAACGGCATATCGGCCTGTCTCACCCCTTCCTCCCAAAGCGCATCTTGAACCGCATTTGCTACGGCCGCCAGCGCGCCAACTGTACCAGCTTCACCACAACCTTTCATCCCCATGATGTTGGCTGTGGATGGAACCGGCACAGATGTAAAACTAATCTGCGGTGTATCATCAGCACGCGGCATTGCATAATCCATAAACGTTGCTGTGAGCAATTGGCCATCCTCATCAAACACCACATGCTCTGTAAGTGCCTGCCCGATACCTTGAACAACGCCCCCGTGCACCTGCCCCTCAGCCAGTACTGGGTTGATAAGGTTCCCAAAATCATCAACGACAACGTATCGGTCTACTTTCACCACGCCTGTATCAGGGTCGATCACAACCTCTGTGAGATGGCACCCATTTGGAAAGCTACGCGCGTCTAGCTTTACATGTTCTTCAAACTCAAGCAGATCGTCCCGCTCCGCAGCGCGCGCCATCTCGGCCACCTCTAACATGCTCGGCGTCAGGTTTGATCCGTCTGCACGGAACCGCTCATCATCAAAAGAGATCGCGGACACATCGACGCCCATTTCATCCGCAAGGAACGCGGTGAATTGTTCCTTGATCGTCGCAACCGTTACCAAAGTCGCATTGTTTTGCACGGTGACTGACCGAGACCCACCTGTACCGCCGCCGGTTTTGATTAGATCACTGTCGCCTTGGATCACATAGATCAGGTCGGCAGGAATGCCGGTTTGATCACTTAAGAACTGGGCGAAAACGGTTTCATGGCCCTGCCCACCCGATTGGGTGCCAACAAGAATATGAACTGTGCCGTCATCGTTAAAGACAACTTTGGTGGTTTCATCAGGTGCACCAAGAATGCTCTCGATATAATAACAAAGCCCCTGCCCGCGTAACAATCCATTGGCAGCGTCCGCTGCGCGACGCGCATCAAAACCAGATACATCAGCAATCTCAGCAGCTCGCGTTAGCAACAAATCGAAATCCCCAACATCGTATGTTTCACCCGTTGCCGCCAAATAAGGAAATTGTTCAGGTTTGATAAAATTACGGCGGCGCAGTTCTAACGGATCGACGTTCAGTTCACGTGCTGCGCGGTCCATCACGCGCTCGAGAATGTAGATCGCTTCTGGGCGTCCAGCGCCACGATAAGCATCCACTTGCGTCGTGTTTGTGAAATACCCCTTCACACTCAAATAGGTCGCCTGAACATCATAAACACCCATCAAGACACGGCTAAAGAGAGTCGTCTGAATAACTTGCCCGAACTGCGAATTATACGCGCCCAAATTGACGTCAGAATGTACACGGTACCCGATAATTTTGTGGTTTTCATCAAAGGCCAGCTCAGCCAATGAGGTCAGATCACGCCCAGCATTGTCCGATAGCATCGACTCTGTCCGTTCCGACATCCACCTGACCGGACGGCCCAAAACGCGTGCGGCTTGCGCCACAGCAAACGGTTCGGGATACCCCATCCCCTTCATCCCAAAACCGCCACCGGTATC
>JALZUL010000078.1 GCA_023301665.1 Ascidiaceihabitans sp. | reverse complement strand
CTCACGATTCCAGACACTTCCCGATGAATTCACCATGAATCGCGGCCCCTCAGGTTCGGAGCGAAACTTGAGCAACGCAGTTTTTTCGAACTCATTCAGCCTGTGTGGCGGTCTATTGGCGAAAGTGTAGTCCGAGACAAAGCGGTACTCTACGTCCCCCTCCATCGAACCAATCTCTGCACCCAGCTCGAGCGACAATGTCGCCGGGATCGGAATTGCCCCGCTCACATCAAGATAGTTATGAAGTGCTTGGGTTGCAGCCTCGGAATTCACGACTCGCGACACAACATTCTTCGCATAATACGACCGTACCGATGTGATGATATTGTTCAGACTGCTCGCCTGCCGGTGCAGCGTCTGATCCGATAGATTGCGAAGATCAAGCCATATAGCCGCCGGTAGACCGACAAGCCCTTACGACCACAACGATCAACCAATACGGCTTAGCCAAGAGAAGTCGGCCAAAATGTTCCATCAAGAACCCTTGCTAAATTATCTTTTTTCAAAATCTCCCGAACAATGCGGTGCTTTGGGGAACCAATCAAGACCTAAGAACAATCTCGCGATTTCGTTATATTTAGATCGTTGGGATAGGGCCAACACACCACCGCCCTTGTGCCAACACAATGCTTTTTCCGTAAAAGGGTGGGTTTGCGGACAAAACTGCCATTGCAAGAACGCGCTATAAATGCGTTAGACAGCAAAATCTGTTCTGCAAATCACCCTATCACCCCAATAGTTGATTTTTGGTTTGGAACACACAATCAATTCATACCAGTACGAATCTTCAAGAAACTCATTGGCCTGGCCTGTCATTCCTGAAAGCTTAAAATCTGGGCCGGATTGCTCTTTATAGAGAATGGACTAATAGTCTTTCCTATCAAGGAACTCCACGGTTGCATCGTGTTGCTCAGATACCGAAACTGTAACCTTGTAGGTTCCATTTGGGCAGGAAAATACGAAACTATGTTCATCAAAGTGAGCGATCTCGTGATTTCCAATATGCGACCAGTCTGTCATCTTGCAACACTGTCAGAAACGGCCACAGGCAACAAGTTCGAAAGATGTACGTACACTCTGGGCTCAAACCTGCCATTCTCCACGCAACCCGTAAAAGGCCGCTCTGCCAATGATTATTTCAGCTTGTTGCGACGGGCAGCTCATACCGACCCGACGCGTCGCACCCTGTATCAACACGCAAGCGCCAAGCGGCCATCACTCGGGATGCGACGGCATCTGCTTTGACGGTGCTTTGTAGGGCCGTGTCACGTCTTTGAGCGTGGCCTCAATCGCCTCAACCCGCAATCGGATTGCGCCATCACCGGCCAGCGTCAGCACAACGTCGCCTGCGCCGTCTTCACCCGCCTCAAATGTCGCAGACAGCACGGAAAGGATCATGTCCTTTTCAGAGCGATCCACCCCTTGGCTTGCAACAGCCAGCACATTGTCGAACACCAGAATGGATTGCACACGCTCGGGCGCGGTTTTGCCCCGCGCGCCCTCTTCCCAGCGGAAACGATTGAGCAGCAAGCCAAAGCGGTTCTGCTTAGCTTGCCACGTCATTTCGGTGATTGGAAAAACTGCATCTTGGATCAAGGCCGAAAGAACCTGCAGCTCATCGCTGTCGTGCGCCCCAAGGTTTAGGGGCGCATCCCGTCCGTCTTCAAAACGCGCGTCATCTGTGCTCATTCGCCAGAGATCCGTTCAATTTGGGCCCCAACAGCGCGTAGCTTTCCAACCACGTGCTCGTATCCGCGATCCAAGTGGTAAACGCGGCTGACTTTGGTTTCGCCCTCAGCTGCCAACCCTGCAAGGATCAACGAGATCGAGGCGCGTAAATCAGTCGCCATCACTGGCGCACCTTTTAGCTTTTTCACGCCCGTCACCGTGGCTGTGCCACCGGCCACATCGATGTTCGCGCCCATGCGCACCAATTCAGGCGCGTGCATAAAGCGGTTTTCAAAGATTTTCTCTTCCAACACAGATGTGCCGTTGGCTGTGCACAAGACAGCCATCATTTGCGCCTGAAGATCCGTTGGAAAGCCCGGGAATGGTTCGGTTGTGACGTTAACCGCCTTCACCTCTTCGTCGCGGCGTTTAACTTTTAGACCCTTGTCCGTTTCGGTTACGTCGATGCCAGCTGCATCTAGTTTTTCGCAGAACGCGCCAACCAGATCCATACGGCCACCAAGGCACTCAACCTCACCGCCGCAGAACGCAGGCGCTAGCATGTAAGTGCCCAGCTCGATGCGGTCCGTCACAACGGGATGCGTTGCGCCATTCAAACGATCCACACCTTGGATGGTGATCGACGATGTGCCGTCGCCGTCAATCTGTGCGCCCATTTTGCGCAGGCAATCCGCTAGATCGACAATCTCAGGCTCGCGCGCGGCGTTGTTGATCACGGTCGTGCCTTTGGCCAATGTCGCGGCCATCATGATGTTTTCTGTCGCACCCACAGACGCAAATGGGAAATCGATCACTGCGCCCTTAAGGCGGCCACCTTGGGCTTTGGCGTGCAGGTAGCCATCGCGCAATTCGATGTCCGCGCCCATAAGTGACAGACCGTCAGTGTGGATGTCCATCGGGCGCGCGCCGATCGCACAGCCCCCCGGCAATGAAACTTCGGCAACACCTTCGCGCGCCAAAAGCGGTCCAAGAACCAAATTAGAGGCACGCATTTTGCGCACGATGTCATATTCGGCGCGCGTGTTGATTTCGCTATGGCAAGACAACGCAAGGGTTTTGCCCTCTTGCATGGTTGCCACTTCGGCACCCAAAGACCCCAAAAGCTGGGTCATGGTCTTGATATCAGACAAACGCGGCGCATTGGTCAGCGTCAAAGGCTCCTCGCTCAAAAGCGTCGCGGGCATCAATGTCAGACACGCATTCTTCGCACCGGCGATCGGAATTTGTCCTTTAAGCGGTCCACCGCCCTGTACTAAAATAGAATCCATTAATTTTATTCCTTTGCCTGTGAATCATCCGCAGCGGCGCCTGTGGCCGTTTTGCGTGCCCGTGTTTGGGTCTTACGCCGACCCAAATTCGCCTTTAGCGCGGCTTTCAGCCGTTCTTCTCGTGCATTGGGCGTTTTTGGCGCGGATTTTGATGTGTTTTTGTCTGCCATGACGCCTGTCTAGCGCAGGGTTACGATATCGTCCAGAATAGGCTTGCGCGTTTTGGAAATTGGGTCTAATCACGCGGCTCATCAGGCTGTAGTAGCTCAGTGGTAGAGCGCGTCATTGGTAATGACGAGGTCGGGAGTTCAATCCTCCCCTACAGCACCAGATTTTCCCTCTTATTATTCCTTAATCGATCCGCTTGATCTGTTTTGTATTTCGTTTGATTTTTGCACTCTATCCTTGCCTATCGTTAGGCCGTAGGGTCTAAGTTTATCCAGTTCCATAAATAATATCGTGCCACTCAATGTTGTGGTTCAAAAATTTTAACGGGAGAAACCCATGAAACCTCAATTGATCACAACGACACTTGCCGCATTGATGCTGGCGGCTCCTGCTTTCGCGCAAAGCTGTTCTGATGGCAAAACGATCACCGATGGCACATTGACGATCGCGACAGGCAATCCTGCTTACTTTCCGTGGGTGATGGATGACGCACCAGAATCCGGAAACGGCTTTGAAGCCGCTGTTGCGTACGCATTGGCAAAAGAGATGGGATTTGCCGCTGAGAACGTCGCATGGACCCGCACATCCTTTGACCAAGCCATCCAGCCCGGTGCCAAAGATTTTGACCTTAACATGCAACAGTTCTCAATCACCGAAGACCGCGACAAGGTCGTTGATTTCTCTGCCCCTTATTACACAGCCCCCATGGCGGTGCTTGTGCGCGGCGCGGACGGGCTTGAGCCAACGATGGCGCAGTTAAAGGATTTGGTTTGGGGGGCTGCAGCCTCCACCACAGGCCTGCCAATGATCACCGATACCATTGCCCCCTCCAAAAGCCCGCTGATCTACGACGACAATGCCAACATCGTTGAGGCGATGAAAGCAGGCCAAGTCGACGCAGCGCTATTTGACTTACCAACGGCACTTTATTTGTCAGCTGTTGTTTTGGATGGCGGTCAGGTCTTGGGCCAGTTCCCAGCGGATGAAGCCACGAACCCAGATCATTTCGGTGCAATTATGTCTGAGGGCAGCGCGCTCAAAGAATGTGTAGACGCCGCTCTTGAGACGCTCAAAGCAGATGGCACCCTTGCCGGCATTGAGGCCACTTGGTTGCAAGAAACCACCGGCGTTCCATTGATCAAATAACGTGAACCGACGTCAAAAATACGAAGCCCGGCTACGTCGCAAATCGCTGACTGTCGCCGGGATCAGCACGGCCCTCGTCGTGCTGGCCATTGTGGTTTTGGTACCGATGGCCCCCGGTTGGGCCAGCGTAAAAGCGAGCTTTTTCGACGCAGAGGTATTTGCCAAAACCTTTCCCAAACTCTTGCAAGCCTTTCTTTGGGACATCGCAATCTTTGCATGGTCCGTGCCCCTCATCTGCGCCTTGGGGCTAGCGATCGCATTGGCGCGCTCCGTCCGCTCACCAGCCCTATTCCCATTGCGCATCTTTGGGGCCGCTTACGTGGATATTTTTCGCGGCGTGCCTGTGGTCTTGGTGATCTATTTGGTCGGTTTCGGCATACCGGGCCTTGGCCTGCCCCGCCCCTGGAACAGCCCCTATATTTGGGGCACCGTCGCACTTGTGTTGACCTATTCCGCCTATATCGCAGAAGTCCTGCGCGGCGGTATCGAGAGCATCCACGCCAGTCAACGTGCGGCATCGATCTGTTTGGGCATGTCAGAACGTGACACAATGCGTTATGTCATCCTGCCCCAAGCCATTCGTCGCGTGATCCCTGCCAACATGAACATGCTGATTGCCCTGCAAAAAGACGTTGCTTTGCTGAGCTTCATTGGCCCTGTCGAAATTCTGCGCCAAGCTGGAATTTTCAAAAGCCTGCTGGCCAATTTCACACCCTACGTGGCCGCCGCCTTGATCTTTTTATGTGTGACGATCCCAGCGACCCGTTATGCTGATTACCTGATGAATCGAGACCGCAATGCCAGAAGCTAAACTGAGCCTACGCGCGGTGACAAAATCCTTTGGAACACAGGCTGTTTTAAAGGGTATCGATCTTGAGGTTTCTGAGGGCGAAATGGTTTGCCTGATTGGTGCTTCTGGTTCTGGTAAATCGACCCTATTGCGCTGTATCAACCAGCTGGAACCGGTGGATGACGGCACTGTTTGGCTTGACGATCTGGATATCTCCGAACCGGGTCTGGATCTTGGCCCTGTGCGGCGTCGCATTGGGATTGTGTTTCAATCCTTCAACCTATTTCCACATATGACCGCTATGGAAAATGTGCTGCTCGCACCGCGTCGTGTGTTGGGCGAAACCCCGCACGCCTTCCGCCCACAAGCAGAAGAATTATTTGCACGCTTCGGCTTGGCCGCTCATCAAAACAAATACCCCGATCAATTGTCTGGTGGGCAACAACAACGTGTGGCCATTATTCGCGCCCTCGCAATGCGCCCTGAGATGATGCTGTTTGATGAAATCACCTCGGCCCTTGATCCCGAATTGGTGGGCGAGGTCTTAGATGTCCTGCGCCAATTGCGCCAAGAAGGCATGACCATGATCCTAGCCACCCACGAGATGGGGTTTGCGCGCGAACTCGCGGATCGTGTGTGCTTTATGGATGGCGGCGTCATTGTCGAACAAGGCCCCCCCGAACAGGTGTTCAACGCCCCTAAAGTTGCCCGCACGAAAGCGTTCTTACGCTCTATCTTACCCAATTAAGTAGCGCCTTCCATTAGGTCAGCTTAGCACCCGTTAATTTTATGTGTGAAATCATGCCTATCTTGGTTGCTAATCATTGTAGCCCACACAAGATAAGAGATACGCTTTGACCAACGGTAGAATGAGTCGCGTCATTTTAGAAACGCGATGACGGCATTCTACACGTCAAAAACGTTGATGGAGATATCGATGAAATTCCGGCTCAAAAAGTCATTTACCCTCGCGGCCCTTGGTCTGTCTTTAACCCTCGCGACGACAACAGCTCGAGCCGAAACATTGGCTGACTCATTGGTCAGCGCTTACAATCACAGTGGCCTTTTGGAACAAAACCGCGCGCTTTTACGAGCCGCTGATGAAGACGTTGCAGCCGCTGGTGCCGCTTTGCAGCCCATCATAAACTGGACGACTCAAATCCAAAGCAACTTTAGCGACAACACTTCAACGGGCAGCTTGAACAGCACCAATGTCTCTGGAACCTTGTCAGCCAGCCTTTTGCTTTATGATCACGGCAGTTCCGCCGCCAATATCGAAGCGGCCCGCGAAAGCGTTTTTGCCGTCCGCGCGCAATTGCTTTCAATCGAACAACAGATTTTGCTACGCGCTGTTACGGCCTTTATGAATGTACGCCGCGCCACGGAATCTGTTGCCCTGAGCCAGAACAACCTACGCCTTTTAACCGAAGAGCTGCGCGCCGCTCAAGATCGGTTTGAAGTGCGCGAAATCACCCGCACCGATGTTGCATTGGCTGAAGCGCGCCTTGCGTTGTCGCGCAGTGGTTTGGCCACAGCGCAAGCCGATTTACTGCAAGCACGCGAAGAATATGCCAACGCCGTTGGTCACCACCCGAAATCGCAACTCTCCCTTCCCAAGCTCCCAAACATCAAGCTCGACGTGAAAGGCGCAAAATCACTGGCGGTGCGCACACACCCCGATATGATTGCCGCCCAGCATCAAGTCGCTTCAGTAGAATTTTCCATCAAAAGCGCTGAGGCGAATTTAAAGCCAACCGTAAACTTGCAAGGCTCTTTGGGTATTCAAGAAAGCTTGTCCGGTAACGGTTTCACCAACACTGGCAGTGTCGGCATTGTCGCATCCGGCCCGATCTATAGTGGCGGCCTATTGTCATCAAACATTCGCCGCGCGATGGCCCAGCGCGATGCCCTACGCGGCAATCTGCACACTGTGACCCACAACATTCAACAGATCGTAGGGAATGCTTATGCGTCCTATGACAGCGTAAATGTCCTGCTGAATGCAAGCCGCGAACAAGTGCGTGCCTCTCGTGTGGCCTTTCGCGGAGCACGCGAAGAAGCCAGCCTTGGTGCCAGAACCACGTTGGATGTGCTAGACTTTGAAAACGAGCTTCTTAATGCCGAAGCCGCGCTTATTTCCGCTCAAGCCGATCAGTACATCGCAGCCTACAACATCCTGTCTGCAACAGGTTTGCTAACAGCAAAGAAACTTGGCCTAAACGTACAACAATATGATCCAGAAGCTTACTATGAGCTGGTCAAAGACGGTGTTGCGAAAAAGAGTAAACAAGGGGCGCAGCTAGACAAAGTCTTGCGCGCGCTTCAGCGGGACTAAAGCCATTGTGATCCCTTTAGCGTTGGCTTTGCGGGGCCCTAACGCTAGCTTGATGAACATTGTGTTTAGCTGAATTTCCTAGGGAGTCGTTACCTTATGTCTGATTATTTGCTCACACGCCGTAAAGCACTGGCCAGTGGTATCGCCGCTGCAGGTACTGCGCAGCTTATCACCCCTGCTTTTGCGCAGAACATTGCCGCAACCCCAACCATGCGGGGCGGATCAAACAACTATCGCCCCGGCGCGCCCATCGTTGAGCGGATTGGCGGAGGCGGTTTCTGGATGACAGGTTCTGTCAGACGCGAAGGTGACGGCACCCCATTGGCAGGCCAACGCATTCAGATATGGGCCCACACGACCGAAGGGCACGAACGCGACCCACAAAGTCACGGTGCCACCCTCACGGATGAAAACGGCTTGTTCCGGCTGGAAATGCCTCAGATCGTTCCGGCCTTTGGGCAAGCACATGGCCACCTCGCCTTTGACGATGCGGGTTTTGAAACTGTGTTCCTACGCCCTGTCATGGCCAGCTCACGCGACACCAGCCTTAACGTTGACTTCGTACTCAGACCTGTCTGAATGTCGTGATGCCTCACGCTTCCTCACGGCCCACCTTGTTATGGCTTGTTGTACTTGGAGCGCTCATCGCACCATTTGTAATCGCTGTGATGAGCCCACTGCTTGAATGGCGTGGACCAGTTTATATCCTAGCTGGATTCGCAGGTATCTGCGCCTTGAGCCTTTTGCTAGCTCAGCCGCTGCTTGCTGCTGGAAAGCTCGCCGGCCTTACAGCACAACGTGGACGCAAAATGCATCGATGGGTTGGCGCGGCCCTTTGCCTTGCAGTGATACTGCACGTCGGGGGCCTGTGGATCACAAGCCCACCCGATGTGATTGATGCCCTGCTGCTTGCCTCTCCGACACGCCACGCTATCTGGGGCGTCGCCGCGATGTGGACCGTTTTCGCAGCCGCCGCGATTGTTCCCTTGCGTCGGCGCATTCCTTTGCGGATTTGGCGGATGACCCACACGATACTCACCATCATTGTGGTCATTGGCAGCATCGTCCATGCGCTCTTGATCGAAGGCACAATGGGAACAGTCTCTAAAGCCCTACTTTGCGCACTGATTGCAATCATTGCCCTCTGGATCGTCACACAGCGTAAGGTTTGGGTCAAAGCACGCCGGTCGTAGCAACAAAAAAGGCCCATATGAAAAAGGCGCGTATCAGTTGCCCGACACGCGCCTTTAAATTCTGGATGGAACCGAACGTTACGGCTGCTCTTTGCCATCGCCTGATGGAAGGTCAAAGAAGCTGTCAGCATCGCCGAAGTCTTTGTTCGCATCTTCATCTTCTTCAGCCGGTGCGTCACCCAAGGTAAAGGTTTCAAGACCCTCAATCGCCGTTGGGATCTTAGGTTCTTCGTCCATGCCCAATGACTGTTCAGTGCTCACCAATTTGCGGCGCTCGTCATCGCTCATGACCTCGCCACTCGCCGCTTTCTTAGCCGCTGCTTTTTGCACAGCTGCGTCCAATTCAGATTGCTTACACAGGCCCAAAGCAACCGGATCAATCGGCTGGATGTTTGAGATGTTCCAATGCGTACGCTCACGCAGCGCTTGGATTGTTGGCTTGGTTGTACCGATCAACTTTGAAACCTGACCATCTGTCAGCTCAGGGTGGAACTTAACCAACCACAAGATAGACGCTGGGCGATCCTGACGCTTAGACAACGGTGTATAACGTGGACCACGGCGCTTTTCTTCGCCTTGCGCAGCTGCGTTAAACTTGAGCGAGATACGGTGCAAAATGCTGTCTTGCGCGGCATCGATTTCTTCTTGGGTCAGCTGGTTGTTTGCAATCGGGTCAAACCCTTTTACGCCCGCCGCCACATCGCCATCGGCAATGCCCTGGATCTCAAGTTCGTGCATGCCTACGAAATCAGCAATCTGTTTGAAGCTGATCGTTGTGTTGTCCACCAGCCAAACGGCTGTGGCTTTTGCCATAATCGGTTTTGCCATCGTCTAACGCTCCTTACGCATAACTCTTTTCCCCACATCTTCTTCGCTGCCTGAATTAGGCGACCTTGAGGCTCAAGGCGGGTTACCATTGTGGGGGAACTTAAGCTGTATATAATCGGGTCAACGGAATAAGGAAAGACCATTATGCGCTGGCTACTGATCTGGGCAATGACCGCCCTCCCTGCTTTGGCTCAACAGGACAAAGCAGGTGAATTTGATTACTACGTTATGGCCCTATCTTGGTCGCCCAACTGGTGTGAGCTTGAGGGTGATGCCAAGGGATCAGAGCAATGCGAAACCCGCCATGATCACGGCTGGATTTTACATGGTCTGTGGCCGCAATATCACCGCGGCTTCCCATCCTATTGCAACACAAACGAACGCGCCCCATCACGTGGTCAAACCAATGCAATGGCAGACATCATGGGCACCGGTGGCTTGGCTTGGCACCAATGGAAAAAACACGGGGTTTGCACTGGACTAAGTGCTGCGCACTATTACGAATTATCCCGTGAAGCCTATGCATCGGTCACCCGCCCCTCAATCTTTCGCAAGCTCGACAAAACAGTCAAACTGCCCGCTTCCGTGGTCGAAGACGCATGGCTTAAAGACAACCCACAACTTGAAAAAGACGGGCTCACCATCACCTGCCGCCAAGGGCACATCCAAGAAGCCCGCATCTGCTTAAACCGCGACCTAGATCCCGTCCCCTGCGGACAAGACGTGGTGCGCGACTGCACAATGAAAGACGCGGTATTCACGCCAGTACGCTAAAACAATCCCCACCGGCCAAGGGCCAACATCTGGCGTTACAAAATCGTAACGCCAGCAACCTTGACTGGTTTATTTCCCCCTAGAGTTGACTTAGTGTTAAAACATTCAGTCCATTCAGGACCCAACGGATACGCACATCCCATGATTTCAAACGGATTTTTCAAGCCTATGAACCGCAAACTACACCTATCTTGCATCGTCGGCATATTGGCTTTAACGGGGTGCGCTGCACCGGGCCCATCCGTCCCATTTCAATCAGGTAAAAACCTCGCCGCCGCGCGCGCTGCGGTACAATCTTGCAGTGCGGCGGCTTCAAAAGGCGGCGCGACCACGCTCACGACGAGCTATATTGGCAGCGTTTTGGGGTTAGGCGTTGTCGGCCCCATTGTCGTCGCCTCAAATCAGCGTTCCATTCGCGACAAGGGTGCGGCACAAGCCGCCGACAAATGCCTAGCCGAACAAGGCTACATTCGCCGCGACCTTACAACCGCAGAGGTTCAGGCCCTTAATTCAAGAAACCGTGCCGAAAGGCGCGTTCTATTGAACCATCTCATCGGCGGTGGGTCAGTGCAGTCCCTTGGCCCTAGAGGTTAAGGCGAAGCGTTATAAATCTGACGCGGTATTTACGCCAGTACGCTGAGGTATTAGCTCTAAGCAAGGGCCGCTTTGCGGGACAAACCGACCTTTCAGTAAATTCATTGTCGGCAAGGGAAAGTCCTTTTAACGTTGGTCAAACGACGACACTATCGAAAGCGCTATTCCGAATTTAGGGGAAGATAATTGAAGCACTATCGAGATATGAATATCAAGGAACAGCTACGATGTGATTTAGTTTGTTACCTTTGTATTGTTATACTTAAATTTACAGTTCCTGAAATTGATGGGAATGGAAGTTACTCAATCATACTTGATTTTGGGTTCTTTGCAGGCCCATTCTACATCTTATACCAACTGTATAATTTTTGGTCACAAAAGTAGTTATTGCAGTCCAATAATTTCACCCCACTTTGCATGAGATTAGTTTGCAATCCATGTAGGTTCGGGCTCGAAGCAGACACCCGCATAGCTCAATCAATGATTGAATGACCGCGATCTCATCGAAATGGGTTACCCACCCGCAACCGTCAACACAAT
>JALZUL010000077.1 GCA_023301665.1 Ascidiaceihabitans sp. | reverse complement strand
CACCGTCTAAGGCGTCGATTTCGCGAACAAGATGTCCTTTACCCAAGCCGCCAATAGCTGGGTTACAGGACATCACGCCAATACCATCACGAGACATCGTAACCAAAGCCGTCTGGGCGCCGATACGTGCAGCAGCATGAGCAGCCTCGGTTCCTGCGTGCCCACCGCCAATAACCAGTACGTCAAAATGTTTCACGTGAAACACTCCATCACTTGCCCAGACAAAAGCTGGAGAAAATTTCATCTAGCAGATTTTCGACATCAATCCGGCCGACCAAAGCTTCTAAAGCGCGAATAGCCGAACGAAGCTCTTCTGCAGCTATATCATAATGTTCGGGCCCTTGGTCAACCAAGGGTAAAACCGTATTCAAGACATCTAAAGTACTCTGCATAGAAATACGATGACGTTCGTGGGTCGCTAGGCCCGCTTGTGACGATCTTTGTTTAAGAACCTGCTGAATGTTGTCTAAAAGCTCGGCCACGCCTAAACCGGTTTTTCCAGAAACACCTTTTCCTGAAATATCCGCCTTAGGTGAAACACGGATATCGCCCTCGCTTTGGGGCAAAGGCAGCTCGGTGCCCTCTTCGACTAGAAAAATCCGTAGGTCCGCATCCCGCGCTCGTTTCAAGGCGAGGTCAATCCCCAATGCTTCGACAGCATCTTTGCCCTCTCTCAATCCCGCAGTATCAAGGATCGTGACTGGCAATCCCTTAAGATCCATACGCACTTCAATAACATCCCGGGTCGTTCCTGCGATCTCAGACGTTATCGCAGCATCCCGACCGGCCATCGCGTTCAGCAGCGTTGATTTCCCTGCGTTTGGTTCACCGACAATAGCCACCTCAAAACCAACGCGAATACGCTCAGCTACACGACTTCCAGCAATCTCTTGCAATAAGTCTTGCTTCACCTCGCCTAAAAGTTCGATCACTTCTGGAGACACATCTACAGGCACGTCTTCATCGGCAAAATCAATCGTCGCTTCAATCAGCGCCGCAGCGCGTATTAACGAGGAACGCCAGCGCTCGACCAGTTGACCTAAATGCCCTGAAACAACACGCAGTGCTTGCTTTCGTTGTGCTTCGGTTTCGGATTCAATTAAATCCGCTAAACCTTCAACCTGAGCCAAATCCATCTTGCCATTCTCTAAAGCACGGCGAGTGAATTCACCTGGCTCAGCCAAACGCGCTAGTCCACTGTCACCCAAAACCCGCAAAACAGACTGGACGACCGCAATACTTCCATGAAGGTGAAGTTCGACAATGTCCTCACCAGTAAAGCTATGGGGCCCGTCAAAGCAAACAACGAGCGCTTTATCCAAAGCTTCGCCTGATGCGTCAGACAATGTGCGTAGCCCAGCAACCCTGTCTTTGGGTAAACTGGAAACAAATTGAGACACAACATTCTTTGATTCCGGCCCCGAAAGCCGAACGACGGAAACACCAGCGCGACCTTGGGCGCTCGCAAGGGCAAAGATTGTATTCATTTGTCTAACCCATTGTTAATGAACAATAAGTTACGTGTTCATTGAATCGAAGAAGTCTGAGTTTGATTTTGTTTGTTTCAACTTTGAAAGCAAGAATTCTACGGCGTCTGTGGTACCCATCGGGTTCAAGATACGGCGCAAAACAAATGTTTTCTGAAGATCGATTTTATCAACAAGAAGCTCTTCCTTACGCGTACCAGATTTAAGAATATCTATCGCAGGGAACACGCGCTTATCAGCGATCTTACGATCCAGCACGATTTCAGAGTTACCAGTCCCTTTGAATTCTTCAAAGATGACCTCGTCCATACGGCTACCGGTATCGATCAAAGCAGTCGCAATGATCGTCAATGAACCACCCTCTTCAATATTACGCGCCGCACCAAAGAAACGCTTAGGACGTTGTAGAGCATTGGCATCAACACCACCGGTCAGAACCTTACCAGAGGATGGGACAACCGTGTTAAACGCGCGCCCAAGACGTGTAATTGAGTCAAGCAAGATCACAACATCACGCTTGTGTTCAACAAGGCGTTTAGCTTTCTCAATGACCATTTCCGAAACGGCCACGTGACGTGTCGCTGGTTCATCAAATGTAGAGGACACTACCTCGCCCTTAACAGAGCGCTGCATGTCCGTAACTTCCTCTGGGCGCTCATCGATCAGCAAAACAATCAGATAGCACTCAGGGTGGTTCTTTTCGATGCTGTTGGCGATATTTTGCAACAACACTGTCTTACCTGTACGTGGCGGAGCAACAATCAGTGAACGTTGTCCCTTCCCGATTGGCGACACCAGATCGATAATACGAGCTGAACGGTCTTTGATCGTTGGATCATCAACCTCCATATTCATCCGCTCATCTGGGTAAAGTGGGGTCAAGTTATCAAAGGCAATCTTGTGCTTGGCCTTGATAGGATCCTCAAAATTGATCTTTTTCGTTTCGGTTAAGGCAAAGTAACGCTCGGTTTCTTCTGGTGCCTTGATCAAGCCCTCAATGGTATCGCCTGTACGCAAAGAATGTTTGCGGATCATATCCGGCGATACGTAAATGTCATCGGGTCCAGCCAAATAGTTTGCTTCAGGAGAACGAAGAAAACCAAAACCATCTTGCAAAACTTCCAAAACGCCATCGCCTGAAATTTCCCAACCTTCATCTGCGCGTTCACGCAGAATCCGAAACATCATCTCACCTTTACGCATTGTAGAAGCGTTTTCGATCTCTAGCTCTTCGGCCATTGATAGAAGCACTTTGGGCGTCTGGCGTTTAAGATCCGCCAGGTTGAGCGTTTCAGCGGTTGTTTCGATCGTATCAGTCATGGGTATATCCAGCCGCAATGCACGTCAAAAACGCGTTGGCATCTAGGTAAAAATGTAAGCTTTACACGATCCCCGAATGGGGCGTTGACGTTCAGATAGGATTTTTAAGCTTTCGAGTCAATCCAACCCATTCATTGCCAACAAGAGATCTCAGAATTTCACGACCACCGAAATGACAATGAGGATCATCAAAACAGTTGGTACTTCATTCATGATCCGATAGCGACGACCTTCAAGAACGCCACGTCCAGAAATGAAATTCTTGCGCTGCTTGCCTAACCACATATGAAACACTGTCATGCCAATAACGCTGATCGCTTTGATCCACGGCCAAACGTCTGACCAATCGACAACTCCGGGTGACAAAACCAGCAGCAGACCAAATATCCAAGTTGATATCATTGCTGGATTCATGATCACCTTCAAAAGTTTCATTTCCATCATGCAAAATAAATCATGAGTTTCGCCATGCAATGGTACTTTCTCGGAATGATGCACAAATAGACGTGGCAAATAGAAAATCCCGGCCATCCATGAAATCACCGAAATAATATGAATGGATTTAATCCATGGGTAAGCCAGTGAAAGTAGATCAGTCATATTTGTCTCCATTTCGGAGCTACCTAATATAATAAAGAAAGAAAGAAAAAGGATGATGATGTAAGTAGGGATCACATTTTCTGTGGATTATTGAGTTTTCCGACCTCTTATGCTTACGTGCAAAACCAAATTAGATGCTATGTGGAACAACTTTCTTTTCAAGATTAAGTTATTAAAAAACGGTTACTTGAAAAGAAATTATTTGCATCTTATTCTGTGGATAAAGTTTGAATAAGCTATCTATCCACAGCTTAAAGGTTATTCATACCCCGAGAGGATGAATTGATAATAAAGCGACCAGATAAGATAAGATATCCACTCTTGCGCCTCTAGTTGCCATTATTCACAAGACTTCACTAAAGAAGTATTAACTCAGACACAGGTTTATCCACACCCTTATGCCGATCATATTAGCTTCAGGTTCTGAAATACGGGCGAAAATGCTGCGTCAAGGTGGCTTAGACTTTGAAATCGAAACCCCGCGGGTTGATGAGCAAATGATAAAAGAAGCTCTAATTGCCGATGGTGCGCCTCCTCGAGATATAGCTGATGCATTGGCAGAAGCTAAATCCCGTAAAATCGCCCAAAAGCGCCCAGATGCTTTTGTTATTGGGTGCGATCAAGTGTTGGATTTTCAGGGCACACTATTATCCAAGCCTAAAACGCCTCAGGATGCGATTGAACAAATTACGTTAATGCGTGGTGAACGTCATATGTTATTGTCTGCGGCCGTGATTTATCACGAGGGCAAACCTATTTGGCGCCACATCGGGCAAGTACGCCTTAGAATGCGCAACGCTTCTGATGGGTTTATCAAAGGGTACGTCGACCGGAATTGGGAGAGTATTCAACACAGTGTAGGTGCCTATAAATTAGAGGAAGAAGGCGTGCGACTATTTCACAGCATCGAAGGGGATTACTTTCATGTCCTTGGTATGCCATTTTTAGAATTGTTAGCCTTTCTGACCCTGCGTGGAGTGATCGAACAATGAGCTTAAAGAAAATTCCATTGGCCGGTGTTATCGGATCGCCAATAGCGCAGTCAAAATCGCCACAGTTGCATCGACATTGGTTAAAAACGTATGGCCTTCCCGGGTTTTATATTCCCATGGATATTAAAGCGGATGATCTGCGTGATGTCTTAACGACGCTCCCAAAAATGGGTTTTGTAGGTATCAATGTGACTGCTCCGCATAAAGAAGCAGTGCTAGAAATTGCTGATCTTGTGACTGACCGCGCAACCCTAATTGGTGCCGCGAATACACTTATCTTTCGCAAGGATGGTAAACTTCATGCAGATAATACGGATGGCTATGGGTTTATCGAAAATCTCAAAGCTGGCGCACCACAATGGGTACCAAAAGCTGGGCCAGCGGTTGTGCTTGGTGCCGGCGGTGCGGCGCGTGCTGTTGTGGCTTCTTTGCTAGACGCAGGTGTACCAGAAATTTTCATTACCAACCGCACACGTGTACGGGCGGAAAAATTAGTAAGTGACTTTGGTAACCGGCTACAAGTTGTCGATTGGGTCCAAGCTGGTAATGCGCTTGAAGAAGCTGTTCTAACGGTAAACACCACTTCACTTGGTATGATCGGTAAACCTGAGCTGCGCGTACCGCTTGATGGTTTGCGTAAAGGCACAATTGCGACCGATTTGGTTTATGCGCCGCTACAAACCAACTTCCTTCGTGAAGCTAAAGAACAAGGCTGCGCTACGGTGGATGGTCTTGGAATGCTTCTACATCAAGCGGTCCCTGGATTTGAGCGTTGGTTTGGTCATCGACCAGATGTCGATAGCGCAACACGCGCGGCGGCACTGCGGTAATGTTTAAATTAGGACTGACCGGTTCCATCGGAATGGGCAAATCAACAACCGCTGCAATGTTTGCTGATCTTGGATGCGATGTTTGGGATGCTGATGCGGCGGTACATCGGCTGTATTCAAAAGCCGGCCTTGCTGTTTTGCCGATGCAGCAAAATTTCCCCGAAGCGGTTGTTGATAATAGCGTCTCGCGTGAGAAATTGCGTGAAGTGATTTCAAATGATCATAGCGCATTGGAACGGATCGAGCAGATTGTGCATCCCCTTCTAGTACAAGATCGCACCGATTTTGTACAAAACGCTAAAAGTGACATTCTTGTCTACGACATCCCACTTCTTTTCGAAACAGGTGGCGAGTCCCTTATGGATGCGGTGGTCTGTGCATGGACGACACCTGAAATTCAAGAACAGCGTGTCATGGCGCGGGGCACTATGTCTAAAGAGCAATTTGAAGCGATAAGACGCAAACAAATGCCACCGGACGAAAAACGGGATCGCGCTGATTTTGTCATTGAAACGGACACAATAGAAAATGCACGTGCGCAGGTTCAAAAGGTTCTTATTGAAATTCGACAAAGGTTAGACAATGCGTGAAATTGTTCTTGATACTGAGACAACAGGCTTTGACCCCTTTTCTGGTGACCGAATTGTTGAAATCGGTGCGCTTGAATTAGACGGGCATGTTCCCACTGGGCGTACCTTTCACGAATATATCAATCCCGAGCGCTCAATGCCGGATGAGGCATTTCAAGTGCACGGGCTAGGTGATGATTTTTTACGAGATAAACCTAAGTTTGCCGCTGTTGGGCAACAATTCTTGGACTTTATCCAAGATTCAAAACTGATCATCCATAACGCCGCGTTTGATATGAAGTTTTTGAACGCAGAATTAAAATGGATGAACCTGCCTGAAATCCCTATGGACCGCGCTTTGGATACGTTGCTAATAGCACGTAAAAAGTTTCCGGGCTCGCCTGCCTCTTTAGATGCATTGTGCCGCCGGTTTGGGATTACGAATTTTGAACGTGATTTACACGGCGCCTTGTTGGACAGTGAAATTCTGGCCGAGGTTTATCTAGAGTTAATTGGAGGCCGTCAGCCTGATTTTGGATTGTCGACAGTTGCCACGGCAAAAACAGGTGAAACAGGTAGCGCTTGGACGCCAAAGCCGCGACCAAATCCTTTGCCTTCTCGCTTGACCCAAGATGAAGCAGAAAAGCACAAAGCGTATGTAGCCAAAGAGCTGGGCGATGCCGCCCTTTGGCTAAAGTCGTAAAATTTATGCGTTTGTCGGTGCAGGTTGTTCTGCCTGACGGCGCGCGATTTCGTTGCGGTAAAGCGAAATGAAATCGATGTTTTCCAAGTTTAATGGCGGGAAACCACCATCGCGTGTCACGTCGCTGACGATGCGGCGCAAGAATGGGAAGATCATGCGCGGGCATTCAATCAACAAGAACGGGTGCATTTGATCTTCTGGAACACCTTCGATGCTGAAAATACCAACGTAATCGATTTCCATAACAAACAGGGTTGTACCACTGGTTTTGTCTTTGGATGTCACGTTTAGTTTGATGGACGATTCAAATTGGTTGTCATCGCTGCGCTTTTTGGCATCTAGGTTCACTTGAACCTGAACATCAGGCTGTGCATCTGATGGGGCGCCTTTTTGCGCCATGATGTTTTCAAACGACATGTCGCGGATGAATTGACCCAAGATGCGCATTTGCGGTTGGGCTTGTGGTGCTTCGTTCTCGGCCATTTTATTCTCCTGCGGATATTCCGAAATTTTTCAACCTGTAGCACCTTGGCTCAGGGGTCTCAATGCTTGGTCCAACCTGAGGGGCCAGAGGGTTCTGATGTGTCAGTTTCGACCTCTTCAAAATCTCCGTCTATCACGTTTGGGTCATAAGGCTGGTGATGCTGTGTTTGCCCTGCCCCCGCACCGCCCATACTGAAGGATTGGACTTTGATTTTCTTACGCAGGTTTTGAAAAACCTGAGAACGGATCATAGGAACGCACAATGCAAATCCTAAACCATCGGTAAAGAATCCTGGTGTCAGCAAAAGAGCGCCGGCAAATAAGATCATAGCACCATGGGCTAAAGGTTCTGTTGGATCTTGAAGCTGCGAAAATGAAGATTGCAACTTTCCTATCGCCATCAAACCTTGGGTGCGCACCAAATAGGTACCCAAAATAGCAGTTAAGATAACAACCAAGAGCGTTGGCCATAATCCAATTGCCCCTCCGATTTGGATGAACAATGTAATTTCAATCAGCGGTACGGCCAAAAAAGCCAAAAATAGCCACATCGTGGTGGATCCTTTCATGGGCCTTACAGTGGACTTGTAAGGGTTCGCCCCCTACATAAGGACAACAACGCAACGTTTCCATGCTTTTGCATTTATCGAGGTCAATATGAATCAACCCCTCATCCAACTTTTGGTTTTAGCCGGCATCGCCGTCTTTCTCATTCTGCGCCTTAAAAACGTGCTGGGAACCCGCGAGGGGTTTGAAGATACAGCGGCACCTACGCAAATGAATGAACGGCGTGGTCGTCCTGATTTTGACGTGATCGAAGGCGGACCTGATCTAGATATCGCTGACCATGTTGATACCGACAGCTCTGAAGCCGATGCTCTATCAGGGATGAAACGCCTAGAGCCGTCTTTTAATGTTGGTGATTTCATTGGCGGCGCACGCGGCGCCTACGAGATGATCGTTATGGGTTACGAGACAGGCGAATTGGCAGAGATTCAACCTTTCATGTCGGAAGAAATTTACGAGAGCTTTGTCGACGGTGTCGCTGCGCGCGAAGATCAAGGCCTGACAATCGAAGCAAACTTTTTTGGCGTTCGCGAGATGAAATTGGTTGGGGCTACTTTGGACAAAGCAACCAATGAAGCTGAAATCACCATTCGCTTCGTCGCGGAACTAACATCTGCTGTACGTGATCGCGGTGGAGATATTGTTGAAGGCAGCACAAGCGAAGTTAAGAAACAAAAAGACACATGGGCGTTTGCACGCGTCATGGGGTCGGATGATCCAAATTGGCTACTTGTTTCTACAGACGCATAAGCCAGGCGGTTGCACTTGTCGTTGCTGCGGGGTTTTTCAATATGACCAAGCCAGCAAATGCCGAGGTGACCTATAAGGTTTTGTCTTTCGACGAGCTTGATGGATGGGCAGAGGATGATCATTCCGCTGCCCTCTCCGTTTTCCAAAATACATGCCAGGATATGGACGACCCTGACTGGAGCACACTCTGTGCCTATGCCAGTCAACGGCCTGACGCCCGCAGCTTTTTTGAACTATTGTTTCGCCCTGTTTTGATCGAAGATGGAAAGGATGCTCTTTTCACAGGGTATTTTGAGCCCGAACTTGATGGATCATTGGTCAGAACCGATCGCTATCGTTTCCCTGTGTACGCAATGCCCGCCGAGGCTCGCCGTATACGCCCATGGCTGACTCGTCGTGAAATTCTAACAAGCGGCGTTATGGATGGGCGTGGGCTTGAGATTGCTTGGGTCGATGACTCGGTCGAATTGTTCTTTCTTCAAATCCAAGGATCAGGCCGCATTCGCTTGCCGAATGGTAATTTTGTGAGGGTTGGTTTTTCAGGTGCAAATGGCCATCTTTACCGCTCTCTCGGTGCCGAGTTGGTGCGCCGCAAAGTCTACGAGCCTCACCAAGTCAGTGCAGAAGTGATCAAGAATTGGGTGCGCCGCAATCCGGTAGATGGACGTGAACTGCTGTTTCACAACAATTCTTATGTGTTCTTTCGCAATGTAGATCAGGTGCCAGCCCATAAAGGGCCGCTTGGCGCTATGAACCGTTCAATCACGACGATGCGAAGCATTGCGGTTGATCCGAGTATTGTTAAGCTCGGCTCCCCTGTCTGGATCGAAAAGGATGGCAAGGACCCTTTGCGCCGTCTGATGATGGCACAAGATACAGGGTCCGCGATTAAGGGTGCGCAACGCGCTGATGTGTTCTTTGGAACCGGTGATCAGGCTGGTAAAGCGGCAGGGCGCTTACGTGATCCGGGTCGGATGATGGTATTGATGCCTATCCAACGCGCATATGCTTTGTTGCCAGAGGATACGTAAATGGGACGTAAACTTCGCCCCGAAGAGCTTGAGCTGTGGCGTCAAGTGGCTGACCAGACAGAACGCCTTGAGGGTGGGCTTAAGCCAAGAGCCTCAAAACCACTGCCCACGGTGGAACCGCAATTTGTGTCGGCTCCTAAACGGCGCAAGTTGATTGAAACATTGATGAAGCCGGCTGGCTCTAAGGCTAAGTCGAGAATCCATGTAGATCGAATGCCGTCAATTTCTGATCAGGTGCGAAATGCGCCAGTGCAGATGGATCGGAAAGCGTTTGAGCAGATGAAACGGGGTAAATTAAAGCCGGAGGGTCGATTGGATTTACATGGGCTTACCCTTGATCGTGCTCATCCAATGCTGACACAGTTTATTCTATCTGCGCAAAGAAGCGGCAAAAGGTTGGTTCTGGTCATTACCGGTAAGGGGAAATCCCGAGATGACGGCGGCCCCATTCCCGTACGTTTTGGTGTGTTACGGCATCAGGTGCCTCAATGGTTGGCGCTCCCGCCTTTGTCGTCAGCTGTTTTGCAAGTTACTCAAGCCCATGATCGCCATGGTGGCGGGGGCGCTTACTATATCTACCTTCGTAAACCGAACTAGGCTTTTAGCTGTGGTGTGAACTTTCGCACACCAAACCAAAGCATGAAGGTTGCGCAGGCGAAATAAACTGCAATCCAGTAAAACTGTACCTCTAGACGGATCCCAAAATCGATCAACAATCCTGTAATTCCGGGCCCAATTGCGGAGCCTAAAACCATCACCGCAGCTGCAAGTGCTTTGATTGATCCAATATACTTGGTCCCATAGAATTCCGCCCAAAAAGCGCTGGGCAACACAGATGTTGCACCGGCGCTCAAACCTAGCATTACAAAGGCAAAAGACAGGGTAAAAAGATCTCCTGAAAGACCAAATAGGACAAAGGCCGCGATTATTGGAACCTGAAAAAAGGGAACCAAACGCGGCGTTCCAAACCGGTCAATACCCCAACCAGAAAGCAACATCGCCCCAACCGATACAGCAGTAAAAAGCGGTAGCTGCGCAACAAAGGTTACAAGGTTGATCCCCTTAATTTGTGAAAAATGGACCTGATGAAAAAAGAAGGCTGTGCTGAACGCAGATGGGCCAAGAACAGAGGGGACCATACACCAAAACAACGGATGTTTGATCATCTCAAGGCGGTTCCAAAAATGGCCATTCATCCCAAAAGATGGACTATCATTCGCCATTGATTGTGGTGTGCGTTCTTTCCTTAAGAGTCGAATAAGAAGTGGGATCCCAGCTAAACAAAAAACTGCAGCTAAAACCCACAGATTTCGCCAATTTGTAAAACCCAAAAGCATAACAAAAAAGAGTGGTAAGACAGCTTGCCCTATCGAGTGTCCAAGGGCTGAAATCGATAACGCCCGCCCTCTAGTCGCGACAAACCAACGGGCCATCGCGACCACAGCGATATGGGTGGCCATGCCCTGCCCTGAAAACCGTAGAGCAAAGATAACAACAGGCAAAAACCAAACATAAGGGTTTAACGCCATAAGCAGGCAGGCAGATGCTAAGACCAATAAGATTACAGGGCCAAGCACCCTGACGCGAAACTTGTCAGTTATTCCTCCGGCCCAAAGCATCGCCACGGCACTTAACATTGTACCCAAGGCGTAGATGCCACCCCAAGCACCATGGCTCAAACCAAAATCTGATTGGATTTCAGCGGCAAATATCGAGATAAAGAATGTCTGACCGAATGACGAAAGCAATGTCATAAGGACACCAGACCCCAACCATGTGGCGTTTCTAATTAGGAATGTACTGCGCATAAATTAGCGTTCATCACCGCGCGCGATCACGATCTGGGTCGCGTTTCGAAGGACACGCCGTTGGCCGGGTACAGAAAAAATAGCGCCGCTACTACCCGATGCAAAACTCTCATTCAGTCGTGGAGCAGACCGAAGAAGTGAAATCAGGGATGAGGAAGAGCCTACAGCAAAATGGTTCCCTGCACTGCCATCTGTAAATGCTGTCACATCCACGAAATCGATCGGTAAATCGGCAAATTCTTCTGCATCTTTTAAACTGCCAAGACGTTGCTTTTCCCAGCGAAGCCGGGCGGACAACTTAAGAAATTTGTCGGATTGTGAGGAAAAAATGATGAACGGCTGCGGGAGCTTTTGGAACGCGTTCGTTTGTGAACGAAACACATCCACATTCAGATCTGGCGAAAATAGAATTACGCCTGACAAATTCCGTTCGGGCCAACCCGGCTCTGCCAATTCTATTTGACGCATCGCTTCCATTAACAAACCGGATCCTAACGAATGTGCAACAACGGTAATGCGACCGGCACCGCTATCTTTGATCGTTTGTATGAGTTCTTGTAGCCCATCGCGTGCAAATAACGCGCTGTCGGTGTCGTATTCATAGCCAAGAACGTGACCGCGGCTTGGCCAAGCATATGCAACTGATGTTGCGGGTAAATCTAGATCAACGGAAAGCTGGGCGATCCTAAAAGCTGCGTCCGTAAAACTGTTATTGTACCCATGAACATAAATGATGACATCGCGGCTATTTTGCGGGTTTTGAGAAAACGCTCGATTTAGGCGTTGTTTAAAGTCTGTCGAAGTCTCAAAATTCTCCTGAGCAGCAATGGCAAAATCTTTGTGAGGATTGGGCCGTTTTAAACCATCCGAAATTGACCCTGTTTCGCGATTGGGAGGGATCGAGATGTCGAGCTCAACAAACTGAAGATGCGATGATCGGCCAATGCCAAATGTCCCATCATCATCTTGCAAGCGGGTCGTCCCGACCAGCACCGTATGATTGCTACCGATCTCAAGCGCTTCAACTACAATAGGTGCAGCAGTCCGGTTGGAACATGCCACAAGGCTAAAAGTTAGAAAAATGATCAACCAGCGCATATTGCGGCTTTCAGTAAATTTCTTACCAAAAGACCTAAACCAGCGCGAAGCTTCTGGCCAGTACTACGATCAAAGCACGTATCGGCTAAGGTCTGTTGATTTGGTCAATGCGCCTAGATTTTCTTCGACAAAAGCAGCATTCACAACAATCTCCTCGCCTGCCCGATCGGGTGCGCCGAATGAAAGTTCCTCAAAAACGCGTTCCATCACTGTGTACAAGCGGCGCGCGCCAATGTTTTCAACGCTCTGATTTACGTCAGCTGCGATCTTTGCGAGTGCGGCAATGCCTTCGGGTTCAAACGATACGGTAACGTCTTCGGTTCCCATCAATGCTGTGTATTGAAGGGTTAGAGCGTTCTCTGTTTCAGTCAAAATCCGAACAAAGTCAGCTTCAGTCAAAGGCTGCAATTCGACCCGAATAGGCAAACGACCCTGCAATTCAGGAAGCAGGTCTGAAGGTTTTGCGATATGGAACGCACCTGAGGCAATGAAAAGAATGTGGTCAGTTTTGACGCTGCCGTGTTTGGTGCTGACTGTAGTGCCTTCAATCAAAGGCAAAAGATCACGTTGCACACCCTCGCGGCTCACGTCGCCGCCACGGGCATCTGATCGGGCGCAAACCTTGTCTATTTCGTCCAAGAAGACGATGCCATTCTGCTCAACAGCCTCAAGTGCGGCGCGGGTCACAGTTTCATCGTCTAACAACTTGTCAGCTTCTTCACCGATCAAAACGTCATAGCAATCGACAACCTTTAGCTTGCGACGCACTGTGCGCCCGCCCATCGCTTTGCCAAATATATCACCTAGGTTCATCATACCCATGTTTGATCCGGGTTGTCCGGGAATTTCCATCGTTGGAAATGGACTAGAGGTATCTGCGACCTCTAGCTCGATGATGGTGTCATCCAACTCTCCAGCTTTTAGCTTTTTGCGGAACATATCGCGGGTACCTTCGCGCGCATCGGTCCCTGCAATGGCTTCTATCACGCGATCTTCTGCTGATTGATGGGCTTTGGCTTTTACATCTTCACGCATCAACTCGCGTGTCATTGTGATCGCATTGTCCATCAAATCACGCACGATCTGTTCAACGTCGCGACCAACGTAGCCAACTTCGGTAAACTTAGTGGCTTCGACCTTGAGAAAGGGAGCCTTTGCCAGTTTTGCCAAACGACGGCTGATTTCTGTTTTCCCAACACCGGTGGGGCCAATCATCAAGATGTTCTTTGGATACACTTCGTCGCGAAGATCGTCTGACAAATGTTTGCGGCGCCAACGATTGCGCAAAGCAACTGCGACAGCGCGTTTGGCATCATTTTGACCGATGATAAAGCGATCAAGTTCTGAAACAATTTCTCTAGGTGTAAGATCAGTCAAAGCGGCATCCTGCGTTGAATTTGTTACAAATCATGTAAGCGCTGGGCACAAGAACGCAACCAAGAACACGAAATCAACGCGAACAATCACGTATCTGAGAGGTATCTGGTGTAAAAAAATTCGAACTGTAAGCTGCCGCCAATATATCGAAACTCAGGAGAGATCTCATGAATCGCCGTTTTTTTCTTAATCTATCAGTTGCCGCAGGCGCTGCTGCTGTAACGACGCCAGCATTTGCAGGCGGCCACGGACGCATCGCGTCTTTCAAAGGCGTCAACAACCACGTGACCACAGGTCGTGTAGAGATCGTCAAAGAAAATGGCGGTTACGTTATTCATTTGCTGGATGATTTCACTTTTGACGGTGCACCTGATCCAAAGATTGCTCTTGGTAACAATGGTTACGATAAATCCACTTTGATGGGTCTTTTGAAAAAGAACAAAGGCGCATCCTCATACCAAGTACCAGCGGGTATTAACCCTGATGATTTCAACGAAGTTTGGGTTTGGTGTGAAAAATTCAGCGTTGGCCTAGGCGTTGCTAAGTTCTGATTAAGATCCCTTCTTAATCGACTCCACAGTCAGATTGCCGTTGGTATACACACAGATATCAGCGGCAATTGCCATCGCATCACGCGCCACTTGCTCTGCGTTGCGATCACTATCCATAAGCCCACGTGCCGCTGCCAAAGCGTAGTTGCCACCAGACCCAATAGCCGCAACGCTGTGCTCTGGTTCTAAAACATCCCCCGCTCCTGTAATGATTAGCAACTCGGTTCCATCCGTGACGATTAGC
>JALZUL010000076.1 GCA_023301665.1 Ascidiaceihabitans sp. | reverse complement strand
CGCTGTTTCAAACAGGTCTAGGTTTTCGTCAGTGCCACAACTGATCCGGATGTATCTGCTTTGCGGCTCTGCAAAAGGCATCCGCACAAACAACCCTAGATCGATCAAGGCAGCCAGCACTTTCTGAGCGAATGCGGTATCTTGCATGCAGTTGATGGCAACAAAGTTGGTGGCTGAAGCCAATGGTTCCAAGCCGTTGTCGCGTGCAATTTGAGAAATGCGGTGGCGCGCTGTTTCGATTTTTTCCAAGGTCTCGTTCAGATAATCCTGATCTTGGAGTGCAGCCAAAGCACCCGCCTGCGCTGCGCGGTTCATGCCGAAATGATTGCGCACTTTGTTAAAGTTCGCGATCAGGTCAGGGTTGCCAATGGCATAACCGACACGAGCTCCGGCCATTCCATAGGCTTTTGAGAAGGTGCGCATGCGGATGACCCGTGGATCATTAGGATCAATCTTGGCTTCCGTCCCCTCTGGCGCAGTTTCGACATAGGCCTCATCCAAAATCATCAAGCATCCTTTTGGCAGGTCGTCTAAGGCTTTGATGATGTCAGTGCCTTTGTGCCAAGTGCCCATTGGGTTGTCTGGATTGGCAAAGTAAACCAGTTTCGCATCTACTTCCGTTGCTTTTTGCAGCAGGGATTTAGGATCTTCATAATTATCGACGTAATTTACTTTGTGTAGAATGCCACCAAAGCCGCTGACGTGGTAATTGAATGTCGGGTAAGCCCCATCTGATGTGACCACTGCGTCACCCTGTTCGATAAACAAGCGCACGATGTAGCCAAGCAATCCATCAATGCCTTCGCCAACAATAATATGTTCGGGTGGGCAGTCGTGATGTTTGGCCAGTGCGTGGCGCAAATCATAGCTTTCTGGATCGCCGTACATCCACTGCCCGGCGTCAGCCATTGCTTTAATCGCGCGCGGAGAGGGGCCAAAGATGTTTTCATTGGCACCAAGGCGGGCTTGGAACTGTTCGCCACGGGCGCGTTCTTGAGTTTCAGGGCCCACAAATGGAACAGCCAGTGGCAGGGATTGGGTGAGGGCAGTAAAGCGAAAATCTGTCATAACAAATGGGTACCCTAAGGGTAGCAATTCGGGCAAGCCTTGAAATATTCGGCTCACACACCCACATGAGAATGGTTCGCAACTAAAGGAAGTGCAATGCCCAACATGACACGCCGTGGTTTCATCGCTGCAAGTGCTGCAGCCAGTACAGTGCGTTTTATTCCTGCAGGTGCAGGAGCTATTGGGCATGCGCGTCGCGGCAAATGGATTGTTAAGATGGTGTATGACAAGAGCCTTGGCATGATGCGCTTGGTCGAGCGCTTTGTGCCCTAACGTCTTACTGGCTATTTGGCCTGCAATCGGCTGATGTAGGGATGAGCTACAGGAGAAAGCCCATGACCCGCGTTTCCGTCACCTTTGAAAACCACATAGCCCATGTGCGCCTTACCCGTGGCGATAAGATGAACGCGGTCGATCAAGAGATGATCACAGCGATCATAGCAGCGGGGCAAGAGGTTGCCGCCTCAGACGCGCGGGTTGTGGTTTTATCGGGCGAGGGCCGCGCCTTTTGTGCGGGGATCGATATCGGCAGCCTTGGGCAGATGTTAGGCGGTGATCCTGAAAAGCAGCTTATGCCGCGCACCAATGGGGATGGTACAACCAATCAATGGCAAGAGGTGGCAATGATCTGGGCACGCTTGCCTATTCCTGTCATCGCAGCCCTGCATGGGCCGGTCTTTGGCGCGGGCTGCCAATTGGCGCTGGGCGCAGATATCCGGATTGCGGGGCCTGACACAAAAATGGCGGTGATGGAGCTAAAATGGGGGATCGTTCCCGACATGGGCGGCATGGTGTTGTTGCCCAAACTGGTGGCACCTGATGTTATGCGCCGTCTTACTTATACCGCCACTCCGATATCGGCGGATCAAGCTCTAGGATGGGGGCTGGTGACTGAGCTTGCAGATGACCCGCTCGAGGCATCTATGGCATTGGCGAGCGAGATTGCAGGCAAAAGCCCCGCAGCCATCCGCGCAGCGAAACGCTTGATGGTTCTGACGGATACCGCCAGCGACGAAGAAATCCTGCTGTCGGAAAGCCAAGAACAAGCTGCATTGGTCGGAACTGCCGAACAAATGGAAGTGGTCGCCGCGACCATCCAAAAGCGACCGGCGGTTTTTAAATAACAGGCGCGTGAGGCAGAACCCTCAGTTGCGGCGAAAGCCCGCATAAGGCTATTTTGGCGCTTGCTGGCATGTTGTTTTCTATTGCAGAAGGTCGTCGCACGGCCGCTAACGGATTTAGTGGGCGTCAGCGCCTGCACTAGATTTAGGACCACTTAGATGCCTGCCACAAAACCTACCGCGAAAATCATCCGCCATGTCGTCTTTTTTAGCAGTAAGAAGACGGATGATATCGATCGTATCGTTGATGGTCTATCGATGTTGGCTGAAATCCCTTCGGTGAAACACTTTGAAGTCTCGCGCAACCGCAACGAGGACCGCTTTGGCAATGACGTTGATATCGTTGTT
>JALZUL010000075.1 GCA_023301665.1 Ascidiaceihabitans sp. | reverse complement strand
AAAAAGAAACGTGCGGCGAATTTTTTGACGGAAACGCAATCGCTCAGTCCCGGTGATCTGATTGTTCACGTTGATCATGGCATTGGGCGTTACATTGGCATGGAAGTGGTCACCGCTGCTGGCGCTGCTCATGAATGTTTGTTGCTCGAATATGCGGAGCAGGCCAAGCTTTACATGCCTGTTGAGAACATCGAACTGCTGTCAAAATACGGCCATGACGAGGGCTTCCTTGATCGTCTTGGTGGCGGTGCATGGCAGGCCAAAAAATCACGTTTGAAAGAACGCATCCGTGAGATGGCCGAGAAACTGATCCGTGTTGCTGCGGAACGCACGTTGCGGCGCGCCCCAGTGATGGAACCGCCAGAGGGCATGTGGGATGCCTTTAGCGCGCGTTTCCCATATTCGGAGACGGACGATCAGCTTAGCGCGATTGGTGATGTGGTTGATGATTTGACCAGCGGCAGCCCAATGGATCGTTTGGTTTGCGGTGATGTTGGCTTTGGCAAGACCGAGGTGGCAATGCGCGCGGCCTTTGTGGCCGCGATGTCAGGCGCACAGGTCGCGATTATCGCACCGACAACTTTGTTGGCACGCCAACACTACAAATCCTTTATGGAACGCTTCCGTGGGTTCCCGATCGAAGTGCGTCAGCTAAGCCGTTTTGTCTCCAAGAAAGACGCGGACGCGACCCGCGAGGGGATGGCACGAGGCATCGTTGATATCGTCATTGGCACTCATGCTTTGTTGGCCAAAAGCATCAAGTTTAACAACCTTGGCCTGTTGATCATCGACGAAGAACAGCACTTTGGGGTGACACACAAAGAGCGTCTCAAGCAGATGCGCTCTGATATTCACGTCTTGACGCTGACAGCGACCCCGATCCCACGCACGTTACAACTGTCACTGACGGGGGTGCGTGATTTGTCGATCATTGGCACACCGCCGGTCGATCGCTTGGCGATCCGCACCTACGTGAGCGAATTTGACAAGGTGACGATCCGCGAGGCGTTGCTACGGGAACATTACCGTGGCGGGCAATCGTTCTATGTTGTGCCGCGTGTGTCTGACATTGGTGAGATCGAAGATTTCCTGAAGGAACATGTGCCAGAGGTGTCTTACATCGTTGCGAATGGTCAGATGGCTGCTGGTGAGCTCGATGACCGGATGAATGCGTTCTATGATGGTAAGTATGATGTTCTGCTGGCGACGACGATCGTAGAATCCGGTTTGGACATTCCAACGGCCAACACGATGATCGTGCACCGCGCTGACATGTTTGGCCTTGCGCAGCTTTACCAAATTCGTGGGCGGGTTGGCCGCTCCAAAACCCGTGCATATGCGTATCTGACGACGAAACCACGTGCAAAGCTCACAGTGACTGCAGAAAAACGCCTAAGGGTGTTGAGCTCATTGGATACGCTTGGGGCGGGCTTTACCTTGGCCTCGCAAGATCTGGATATTCGCGGGGCAGGGAACCTGTTGGGCGAAGAACAATCGGGTCAAATGCGCGATGTGGGCTTTGAGCTGTATCAATCCATGCTGGAAGAGGCGATTGCCAAAATCAAATCCGGTCAGCTTGAAGGGCTCTCAGAGGCGGATGATCAATGGGCACCGCAGATTAACCTTGGCGTGCCGGTGTTGATCCCAGAAGATTATGTGACCGATTTAGATGTTCGTTTGGGGCTGTATCGTCGCTTGAGCGGATTGAGCACCAAGGTGGAGCTGGAAGGCTTTGCCGCGGAATTGATTGACCGTTTTGGCAGTTTGCCACGAGAAGTGAACACTTTGATGTTGGTCGTGCGTATCAAGGGCATGTGTAAGAAGGCTGGGATTTCCAAGCTTGATGGCGGGCCAAAAGGCGCGACGATCCAGTTCCACAATGACAAATTCGCATCCCCCAACGGTTTGGTAGATTTCATCCAAAACGAACGGGGTACGGCAAAGGTTAAAGACAACAAGATTGTTGTGTTGCGGGAATGGAAAAAGGACTCTGACAAGATCAAAGGAGCTTATGCTATCGCGCGTGATTTGGCAGAAAAGGTCATCGCAGAAAAGAAGAAGCGTAAGAAACCTTAAGCGTCAGCGGCGATCTTGTTCATCTTATACATCAAAAACGCTGCGACGAGGCCAAGAGCCAGAACCGTTGCGATCAAAGAGTGAGCCGTTTGTGATAGCAACAAGCTTGCGGATGAAGCGATCAGCGCCGCCAACAAGGTTGAGATCGCGCCAATGACCGATGCGGCCATGCCAGCAATATGCCCCATAGGTTCCATCGCAATTGCATTTAAGTTGCCAACGGTGAGACCCGCTTGCGAGAAAAGACAAAACTGCCAGAGGATGAAGAGATGAAAACTTAAGCTTGGTGTGGTCGTCATTACAATAAGGACAGTGGTCCCAATGAAAACGTGAGTAAGAATTGTCTAGGTGATGACTTTGCGCATTCCAAAGCGGGTGACAATAAATGCATTGAGCAGGCTGGAGGCACCCGACAGTAACGCGACACCGCCGAACCAATAAGGGAAGCTGTCACCACGGTCAAAGACCTGCTCATAAATGGGTTGGATCATAGTGAGGGTTGTAAACAACATTGAAAGCATG
Organism: Ascidiaceihabitans sp.; assembly: GCA_023301665.1. Classification (GTDB taxonomy): domain Bacteria; phylum Pseudomonadota; class Alphaproteobacteria; order Rhodobacterales; family Rhodobacteraceae; genus Ascidiaceihabitans. Next base: position 3,317 of record JALZUL010000075.1, on the reverse strand, counting down.
GCGGTCTGCATGAGGATCGAAAGCAACACGATCTTATTGGCAAACATTTGTTTGACGGCGTCAATCATAAGGCCGATGCGCAAGGGGCGGCGATTGGCTACGGCCAAAGGTTCATTCAAGCGGGACCCGATCCAAAGCACGTTAAGCACCGAGAACAAAATGAAGGCGATAAAGACCGCGCGCCAGCTGTAACTGTCGATGATCAATGCGCCAAGGGCAGGTGCAATTGCTGGCACCAAGATGAAAATGGTCATTGCAATCGAAACAATGCGCGCCATCTCAGGGCCTTTGAACAGATCGCGTACAATCGCTATCGAAACAACACGCGGGCCTGCCGCACCAAGACCCTGAACAAATCGCGCAACCAGCAGCCACTCAAGCGACGAGGTCGACCAACCAGCAGCTGCACCAAAAATATAGATGGCAGCGCCAGCATAAACGATGCGTTTGCGTCCAAATGCATCCGATAGGGGGCCGGCTAAAAATGTACCAACACCCATGCCAGCGACAAATGAGGTCAAAACCCAGGCTGCTCTTGCCGTATCCCCATCAGAGATTTCGTCGGCGATTTGCGTGATGGCAGGTAAAATTGCATCGATCGAAAACGCGATAGTGGCAAACATCATCGCCATCAAGGCGATGAATTCGCGACGTCCCATTCTTTGGTCTGCAGCTATCGACATTCAGTGATTCCATTTCTGACGCTAGAGTGCGTCAAAAACGTATGGGTTATTTACCTAAGATTGAAAATGGTTAATTTCGATCCACTGTTGGCTTCGCAGCGTTATGAGCAAACCCTGATCAATCTTGTGCAGTTTGGTCAGCCTGAGCCGCCAGATCAGCAATCACTTGCGCCCAAAGCTCAGGTGGTTGGGCACCTGGAACTGCGTGTTGATTGGCAATAACAAAAGTCGGGACTGAATTGATCCCCATCTTGCGGCTGTGACTGTCACGCTCGCGAATGTCTTTCATATCTTCGTCGGTCTGCAACAGTCGCGTTACAACTGCGGCGTCCATTCCAATGCTGTCCGAGATATCTGCCAAGACTTCGGTATCGCCAATATCACGTGCGTCGGTGAAGTACGCTTTGAACAAGGCTGATACGGCGGCGGTTTGACGCCCTTCAATGCCAGCCCAGTGGATCAGGCGATGCGCATTGATCGTGTTTGGGGTGACTTTCATCCCCTCAAAGTCGATATCAACACCAGCTTTCTTGGCGTTTTCCACGACAGGGGCATAGGCTCGCACCGCCGCTTCCTTACCGCCAAACTTGCCCTCAAGATACTCACGGCGCCCCATGCCGCCAGCTGGCATATCAGGATTAAGCTGGAAGGGATGCCATTCGATCTCAAACGGGTGGTTCGGGTGTGCGGCGATTGCTTTGTCCAAGTGGGCCTTGCCAATAAAGCACCAAGGGCAAATGGGGTCAGACATAATGTCGAGCTTGATGGTTTTAGGGGTCATTGGAGCCTCATGGATTGTCGCAGGTTTGTAATATGATGCATCGTTTAGCCGAAAAATTCGCAAGGGGCGAGACCTCAGTTGAAGGATGTACGCACCCCTAACCTAAATTCACGGCGCAGAGCTTTACGAAGGATTTTGCCGTTTGCCCCCATCGGGAGGCTTTTGAGGTGGGTAAAGATGCGTGGTTGCTTATATTTGGCCAAGTTTTCAGCAGCATGCGCGGTAAGATGTTCTTCATCAATTGGGGCGGGGCCTGTGTAAAAGGCGGCTATCACAAAGGTGTCAGCCTTAACCTCGACCTGCGTCACAGCGATTGCGTTGATGCCGTCGCATTTTGAAAACGCTTGTTCGACCTCGATGGGCGAGACACGGTAACCGCCGGCATTCATCATATCATCGTCACGCCCGAGGTATTTGATTTGACCATCCTGCGCCATAACGCCTTGATCACCGGTCAAGAACCAGTCGCCTTGCAGCCTTTCGGCGGTTTCTTTAGGGGCTTTTAGGTAGCCTAGCATCAAACCTTGGTCTGAGCGATGCACTGCGATTGTACCGGCTTTGCCTTTTGGAACGGGGCCGTTTTTGTCGACGATTGCTAGGTGTCGTCCATTTTGTGGTCGGCCTAAGTGTTCTGCTGCTGCAGGGTTTGTGGGGCTACCTGAAATAAATGTCGAGCATTCTGACATGCCATATGCCTCAAAGATCGAGGTCCGCGTCGCGCTTTGCCAGGCTTTCAGGGTGCTCTCGGGTAATTTTTCACCAGCGCTTAGGCCGTGACGGAGGGTTTTGAGGTCAAGTATGGGGTTCGTGCGTAACAATTGGCGGTACACACCTGGAGCTGCGGCAAAGATTGTCGCGCTGTAGGTTTTGAGAAAGGCCGGCAAGGCGCTGATGGCTGTGTTTGGGGCAGGGATCAGAGCCGTTGCACCGATTGTCCAAGGGTCCATCAATCCTGTGCCCATCGTGTAGGTCCAATTGAACGCGCCCGCATGAAGTAAGCGGTCTTGCTGGCGTAAACCATACCATCCCTCAAACATCATTTGTCGCGCCCAGATCGCGCGATGGGCATGTGCAACTGCACGGGGCTTTCCTGAGGTGCCAGAGGTATAGACAACATAGCCCAAACGCTCAGGGTCGCCCATATGATAGGGTGCGGGGGCTAACCGATGCATGGCTTGGATTTCGTCCACCCCGATTTGATTGTTCGTTGCGGGGCACGCCACCGATTGGTCTCGGACAATGAGCTTGGGCGCCAAGCTGGTTATTATTGCTTTAACTTCAGGCTCAGTCAGGGCTGCTGAGGTCGGGACCGGCACCAGACCCGCAGCCAAGGCACCCAAATAGGTGAGCGGGTAATCTACGGTATTGCCCAATCGCATTAGAACGAGATCACCGGCAGATGCACCCGAGCTTATCAATCCTGTTGCAATGCCACGCACCGCAGCCTCGATGTTGGCATAGGTCCAGTTATCACTGCGACCTTCATTCAAAACCTGTAATGCAATTTTGTCCGGTGTTTTTGCGCTGTGGCGCAGCACATGTGCCGCCATGTTAAAGGGCGAAGGGCAGGGCGCATGTGGGCCGTTATCGAAAATGGACAGCATGGTTTTTGCTAGCTGTTGTTTGTGCATCGCGCAAGGTGGGCCCCGTATGGCCATCGGGCACGTTGCAAGGACCGCGTTGGCCATCTATAGAGCATGGATGACATCCAAAGATCCTAAATCCCTGATAAAGATTGCTCGCGAAAGCGGGACAAGTGAAACTGGTGAGCCGTTGGACTTGGGCGTGCGTGTGCGCGAATTGCGCAAAGCACGTGATTGGACATTAGAGCAAGCGGCTGGACAGGCCGGGTT
>JALZUL010000074.1 GCA_023301665.1 Ascidiaceihabitans sp. | reverse complement strand
CTACTCAGCCACGTATATGGACAAAGGCATCGCCCGTAAAAAAGCGACACCTGAGAAAAAAGAAGCCTTGCTGAACCTCATCACCGCAACCCCTGATGTTGAGAAGCTTAAAGGTTGTGATTTGATCATCGAAGCGGTGTTCGAAGATCCTGCTGTGAAAGCCGAGATCACCAAACGGGTCGAAGCCGTCATTCCAGAAGATTGCATCTTTGCCTCCAACACCTCAACCTTGCCGATTTCTGAGCTCGCAAAAGCCTCAAGCCGGCCAGAGCAATTCATTGGCATCCACTTCTTCTCACCGGTTGAAAAGATGTTGTTGGTTGAGATCATCAAAGGGGCCGAAAGCGGCGACCGTGCCGTTGCCAAATCCCTCGATTACGTGCGCCAAATCCGCAAGACGCCAATCGTTGTGAATGACGCACGTTTCTTCTATGCGAACCGTTGCATCATCCCGTACGGGAACGAAGCAACCCGTATGGTAACCGAAGGTGTTGCACCACAATTGATCGATAGCGCGGCACAACAACTTGGCTTCCCAGTGGGGCCAATCCAGTTGGGTGATGAAACATCCGTCGATTTGGCTGTGCGCATCATGAAAGCCACCAAGGCAGCGATGGGCAACGCCTACCCAGCATCACAAGCCGACGACCTCATCGTTTGGATGGAAGAGGAAGGACGTTTGGGCCGCAAATCCAATGCGGGCTACTTTAACTATGACGAAAAAGGGAAACGTACAGGCTACTGGAAAGGTGTCCACGACAAGTATCCATTGGCGCAAACACAACCAGCCCTTCAAGAGGTACAAGACCGCTTGATGTTTGCCCAAGTGCTTGAAGCTGTGCGTGCATTAGAAGAAGGCGTTTTGGAAGATATCCGCGAAGGCGATGTGGGTGCGATCCTTGGTTGGGGTTTTGCCCCAGCGACAGGCGGACCCTTCAGCTATCTCGATATCATCGGCACACCATACGCCGCCGAACGGTGTGATCAGCTGCAAGAAAAGTTTGGGGACCGTTTTGAATGCCCGGCTTTGCTTCGTGAGATGGCTGCGAAAAACCAAACTTTCTACGGACGTTTCGATAAAGAAAACAGCCAAGCGGCTTAATGCCAAGCAACTTAAAAATGAAAAGCCCCTCAAACTTGAGGGGCTTTTTTTATCGCCAATAAATTTAAGAGCGCGTTTATACGGGCGAGACCGTCGCACCAGTATGATCCAAATGAACCCGATGACCCGTCATAATTTCACTCTCAAAAGCTTGCGCTAAAAGATAGGGCACTTCCAGTTCGCTCCATTGTGGTGTCCAAATCGCGGGCGTGACAGTCCCCATCCCTTTACGGATGAATTTACGCAAAATGACATGTATTGCATCTTTGCGCGCCAGCACCTTTCTGTCGTCCACACCATCAATACCAACGTAACGGGTGTTACAAATATCTGAAAGATGCGCACAAACCGCATTTACAGCCACCGACGGATCATCGGCCTGGCCGATCATATCAACTAAGCCATCTTGCAATTGCAAAGGGTTCACTTCGCTCATTGCCGCTTGATCGACGCCCATCGCCCCCAAAAACATAGCAGCGTAAGCCGCGAGTCCTATGTCACCTTTATAAGCATCATGAGCTTTCTCTGCCGCGTCCGCCAGCAACTCATATGATCCATACCAGCGCGGTAACAAGAATATGCCGTGAAGGGCGAACGCCCCCATATCTGTCCGGTCAAGGGCAAGCCACTTTGCGTGTGCTTGTTCAACTTCGTCGCGCGTTGACGCACCATAAGACGCTTCGCACCGGTAAAGGATTTCCGCAACTAAAGGAGAGTCTTCCAAGTTCGCATCAATGTCTTTCACAAATTCCCATGCCGCATCGATGTTTTTTTCAAAGCCTTCGATCGCCGCCCCATCTGTGATCTCGACAAACTCGCCACCACGACGCGCCCACGCCAATTCTAAATGCATCCACGCGGCCAGAACTTGAAGGCCTACACGATCAGGGTAAGCTTGTGCTGCAGCCCTAAAATGTTGCAAATGACTGTCAGGCAGAACGTCTAAATCAACCGGTTGAGTAGATTTTAGATTAAAGAGCGGCAAAGCTCGCAAAAGGTAAGCCTGCCAAATATTACCCAAAAGTGGGCGTATCAAACGCGTTCCTGACGGCAATGTCGTTCGTGCACTGTCAAAGTCTTCGATCACGTCTGCAACAGACATCCATTCGTTTCTATCAATATAACCGATCAATTTCTCCTGAATTGGAGACAAAATTTCCTGGTTCGGGTTTCCCCGTACTATTTCGAACGAGAACCAATTTGATAGATCGTCAGGACTCATTTGCCAGACGGTCCTCCGCTCATCCGCTTGTCGCTTACGAGACAGCTTTCCAAAGAATGCCTTTAACCCTTTCTTTCGAGGGGCTGATCTGTTCGGAGCGGACGACTTGTCTGAACTCGTTTTCATAATAGTTAACCTAAACAATATTTCTCTTTTTCAAGAACAAGACAAACGGACCATTTCATGGCAGTTCTTGAGCGGAATTCAATTTTTTACTAATTCTTCTCTTATTTGGAACAAAGCACAAAGCAATAAAAAAGGAGCCTAAGATAAGGCTCCTTGGATGTTGTGGGGAAGGTACAACAGTTATTAATTTAAAGTTAACAGCCACATAGTCTCTGAAAAAGCCATTCAAACTTTAACGTACACAAGCATAGCCTGTTAGGTGATCTTCAAGAACCAACTGCTCAGCAAGGACGATGGCCTCGGTTACCGAAACAACATCGTACATAGCAGCGCCGCCGTCTAACATCACATCCAAAGACATCTTTGAAGCGGGGCAATGTACCAAAACGTTCCCTTCAGCGTAAATCACCTGCTCATTCTCAAAAGAAAGTGTGATGATCTCTATTTGGTGACGCGGCGCTTGACGTGTAATGCCACGCGTACCGACCAATGCCAACGCAGGTATTACCGCAAATGGATCGCCAAATTGGTCCATTGCTGCGTCGCTCTCGATCATCAAACCTTGATCCGCCAAAACAGTCATATCGACCCGATTGCCCAGTGCACCCGCAGGGATATGGACAGGCCACATATGGTTTGCGGTCCAGGGCGCATCAATCCAAGCAATCGAACGTGTCACCTCAGTCACTGCTTGCAGGCCGTTGTCAAAGGTCAGAACCATATCACCCACCGCGATTGCCTCAATCTGGCGCCATCCCATTGAGGTCCCAACACGTGTTCCAGTCATCAAACCATTCGTTACGGTGCTAACGCCACCGTTATATGCACCCGTTTGTTCCATCATCCGGCGTGGCATCGATTTTGTTTTTGTCTTCCAAGCAAACATATTTTCCATCCCCATGGTGTGTCGCGCTAAGTGGCAGATCCGATTTTGGAAACTTGGCGCTATCTAAGCAGTGAAACCAATTGGGGCGATTCGAGTGACCGTGCTTGGTCACAAAAGAGACCGAATTGGGGCATTGTTGCGCCAAACCGTAACAATCATGAGGCCTGCTGAGGGATTGGATTAGAAGTGGCGACAAATGGCGGGGAAAATAAAATTTCAGACCTCAATTTGGGCTTAAGAGAATTTATATCCGAATCGTTCGATATCGATTGCACAGGCCCGCGCGACCGCAGCTTGCGACGCAGCGCAGTAATAGTTTTGATAATGTTGTTCGCGATCAGAGCGATTCACGTGCTCAAGATCTAGCTCGAAGCCAAGGTGATCAACCAAAGCCACTGCATCTTTTTCGAAATGTTCGATCCGAATATAGCTTTGGCAACGCTCCGTCCCTGACGCGTCTGTTGTATAATGGTGAGCGGGCGTCGCCTTAAAGCTGTCGACAATTAACGAGGCTTGCGCGAATTCTTGAAACGGCATGTTCTTCGCCAGAGAAACTGCGGCGTGGTCAAAATTTTGCATTTTAAGCCAATGATAATAACTTACCATCCGGTCCCATGGATTACGCACCAACGTAAAAATAAACATCTCTGCCATCTCATCCAGAGTGACCAACCCATCTATATCCGCAAGCGTCGAATGTTTCCAAAGCCGACCCGCTGTCTTGGTATCCTTAAGACGTTTGCGCCGCTTCAGTGCCTTGGGTGTGTCGCCAAGCATGAGGTCGTCTTTCATCGCTCGCGCCTCAAGCGCGAGAGCCATAGAGGTGCCACCCGTTTTCGGAGCATGCACAAAAATATATTTACGCCCACGACTTACAATCATGAGCAAACCCTAGCGCGGATGATCATACTTATTGAAGTGTTTTCCCTTGTCAGCTTCACAATCTCACTCGTTGGACCGCGCAGCAATAATACCACCTGCGACTACAATCAAAATGATGCCACCAATCATGCTCGGCGTTATGCTTTGCCCCATTAAGAGCCAGCCAAAGAATGGTCCAAAAATCATGATCGAGTACTCAAGAACTGAAACCTGGCTCGCCTCACCCCATTGGTAGGCACGGATCAACAAGAAAACACCAAATACGGAAAGTACCGCTTGCATGGCGATGTAAGGAAAGACCGCGCTGATCGGCCAAACCCATCCCCGCAATAAGAAACCATCAGCACCGTCAGGCACAATAGGATTCCAAAGAGTAAGGACAATCAGCGCGCCGGTCGCGATCGCCCATTGAATGCTCATGATCCCGGCCAACATCGATATCGTGCTTTCTTCAGCACACAAAACACGAGTTGCTAACGATCCAAGCGCATAAAAGAGCCCGCCAGCGATCGGCATAAGGATGATCCACCCTGGTGCGCCATTTTGAAAACCCAACACCAACAAGATCCCAGTGAAACCTACAATCACAGCCAGCACCCGCCACGGCCCAATTTTTTGCTTCAAGACCAACGCGCTCAAAAGCAGCACAAAAATCGGTGACGTAAAAAGCCCAGCCAACGATTGCGCAATTGGCATAAACGCCAACGAGCCGAAATACAGCATCATGCCAATAGCGATCAACAAACTGCGCAGGGCCACCGCCCATAACCGTTTCGGCCGCATCGTCCCTAAACCCAACTTAGACAAAACCCACACCAGCGGAACCGCCATAAAAGCCCGCACAGTCAAAAACTGCCAAACACTAATGTCTGCGGCAATGGTCGCCACGTAATTGTCGACAAAACCCAACAGCACCATTGCCCCCAGCATACAAAGTGCCGCAGCCATTGGTCGCGTTTCGGATGTCGTTTGGTTCATACGGCTCCACTGAGTTGTCGAGATAAGTTTTACTTGCAATATCGCGTTTTCCACATGATGCAAGCATAGTGACATATCGCGAAGGGGAGAGCGCAGATGGGTTGGATGACAGATGAGACCGGTTTAGACAAATGCGCAGCCAACTATGTGCCGCTGACACCTTTGTCCCATCTGCGCCGTGCGGCCCATGTTTTTGCATCCCGTACGGCTGTCATTTATGGGGATCATCGCGTCACCTATTCTGAATATTACGAGCGTTGCACGCGACTGGCCTCTGGACTGTCTAACATTGGCGTCGCGTCGGGTGATGTGGTCGCAACGCTGATCCCCAACCTCCCCGCTCAGGCTGAGGCTCATTTTGGCGTACCTGCTTGTGGCGCAGTTCTGAACACCATCAACACCCGCTTAGACATAGATACCGTCGCCTACATCTTAGAGCACGGCGAAGCTAGAGCCGTGTTGGTCGATCCCCAATTCCTTGATCTCGCTGAAGCAGCGATTGCTAAGCTGAGCACACCAGCCCCTCAAATCATCGAAGTGGCTGATCCGGCACATGGTTGGCCTGCATCAGGTCGTCACATTACTTATGAGGATCTTTTAATCTCTGGTGATCCAAGCTTTGCGTGGATCATGCCACAAGACGAATGGGAAAGCCTTGCGCTGAATTACACGTCGGGCACGACAGGCCGCCCCAAAGGTGTCGTGTATCATCATCGCGGTGCCTACATGATGACAATGGGCACCGTCATTTCATGGCAGATGGTTTTGTATCCTGTCTTTATGGCAATTGTTCCCCTATTTCATTGTAACGGCTGGAACCACACTTGGATGATGCCCGTCCTAGGTGGAACTCTCGTGTGTTGCCGTGACATCAGTGCCAAAGCCATCTACGACGCGATAGCAGATGAGGGCGTGACCCACTTTGGTGGCGCTCCGATTGTATTGAACATGATCGTAAACACACCCGATACTGAGCGCCGCGCATTCGATCATGCCGTAGAAGTTTTCACGGCTGGCGCACCGCCTGCGCCCGCTACTCTTGGTAAAATCGAAGCGCTGGGTTTCAACATCACACAAGTCTATGGGCTAACTGAAACTTATGGGCACGTCACCGAATGCGTCTGGCGTGGTGACGATTGGGATGACCTAGAGCAATCCGACCAAGCCGCCATCAAAGCCCGCCAAGATGTCGCAATGCCCATGATGGAGGACATCACCGTCATGGACACCGACATGAAACAAGTCGCGATGGACAGTACCACCCAAGGTGAAATCGTTATTCGCGGCAATTCGGTGATGAAAGGATACTTTAAGAACCCCCAAGCGACTGAAAAAGCGTTCAAAGGCGGTTACTTTCATTCCGAGGACTTAGCCGTGCAACATCCTGACGGCTATATCCAGATTGCGGACCGCGCCAAAGACATCATTATTTCTGGTGGCGAAAATATTAGCTCTGTCGAAGTTGAAGGGACCTTAATGAACCACCCTGACGTTTCTTTGGCCGCCGTTGTGGCCAAACCGGACGAAAAATGGGGGGAAGTGCCCTGTGCCTTTATCGAGCTCAAGGAGGGATGCGTGGGAGATGAAGCAGAAATGATCAACTTCGCACGTCAAACACTGGCCGGTTTTAAAGTACCAAAGACCGTCATCTTTCAAGAACTACCAAAAACTTCGACCGGTAAAATCCAAAAATTTGAACTGCGCACTCTGGCAAAAGACCTATAAGCCACCCGACGTAACAGGCCGATAATCCAGAGCAATATGTATATCTGATTGCCCAACCCAACGTTGTTGCGTTAGCCTGCCTTAAACAACAGGCTGAGCAGCCCACATTTATGACAGCGCTAAAAAAATATGATCGACTAGAAGCCACCGGACTGTGGCGCCAAACGCCGCAGGACCAGCGGCGAGAGGTTGTCGTGTCTATTGGTGATGCTACGCTTGTCATTAGCGATATGAATGACCAAGCGATCGCGCATTGGTCTTTAGCCGCCATCGAGCGCTACGGCACCTCTAACGCCCCCGCCGTTTTCCATCCCGACGGTGATCCTGCGGAAACATTGGAACTACTGGACTCTGAAGCCGAAATGGTCGCCGCGATCGACACACTGCGTCATGCAATCATAAAAGCCCGCCCCAACCCTGGCCGCCTGCGTTGGTTGGGCGCGGCAGTGTCTGTCGCAACCGTTGCTGCCGCCATGATCTTTTGGCTTCCTGACGCTGTTCACAAACACACGCTCAGTGTTGTACCGGATGTGACACGCAACAAAATCGGCGATGCACTCCTAACCCGCATAGAACGAGTGGCAGGCATGCCCTGTCGCGCACAGCCTGCGGGCCCTGCCCTAAGAACCCTTGCAACGCGTACAGGTGTAAAAGAACTGATCGTCCTACGTGAAGGTATCAGCAACAGCTTGATCCTACCGGGCGGGAAAATTCTTGTGAACAAAGTCCTGCTCGAAGACTTCGAAGAACCGGACGTTTTGGCGGGCTACATTTTGGCCGAAAAGGCGCGCAGCCAAAACAGCGACAGCCTTGACGCCTTGCTTAAGCACATGGGGTTACGTGCAACCTTTACACTTTTGACAACAGGGAACCTACCATCTGAAGCACTGGACGATTACGCTGAAACAGTCCTCAGCAAACCCCGACCACCCGTTGATGACACAACTCTATTGGCAGCCTTTGCCGAAGCTAAAATCCGAAGCACGCCTTATGCGAAAGCCGTCGATGTAACAGGCGAAACAACTGTGCGTTTAATCGAGGCCGACCCTGTCGCCGGCACCCTCGCAACCCCATTGCTACGCGACGCAGACTGGCTCCGCCTACAAGCCATCTGCGGCAACTGAAAAAGGGCGCGCAAATCTGCGCGCCCCCTTGTCTGCTAGTCTCTAAATTTCCTTAGCGCAAAGTTGCGTTTTTGTATCCGGCCGAGCGTAACTTGCTCAAGTAAACTTGGGCTTGTGACCCAAAAGGACCCGCGAGAACCATGCGGTAAGTCTTCCCTGCACGGTCAAATTTTCCAATCCGAACCGGAAGCCCCATGCGTTGAATACGTTTGGCCGCGTCTTGCGCTTCACGTTGCGCAGCAAAGGTTCCAACATTCACAAAACCTCCAGAGGTGGCTTTAGGTTGAGCCTTTTGGACCTTAGGTGCCGCGACTGGCGCAGAACGACTGGACACAACAGGCTCACGCACCTGCACCGCGCTTGCGTTACGAACCACGCGTTTCAAAATTTTCCCATCTCGGCGCACAAGTTGCACAGATCCCAAATCGCGCGTTTGGCTTGCAACGTCTACAAAAGGGTAAACCAGCGGTGTCGAGGCGGTCACATCACGGCCAGATCTGACATCAATTAAGCGCCGTGGCACCGTTTGCGTCCAAACAAGCCGCACTTGGGCTTGCCCCAAAATAGATTGCTCTGCGCGTTTGGGGTTCAGGCGACCATCGTTCCAGACCGTTTCATATCCTTCAGGAACCGGAAGGTTTTGGGTGTTCTGGCGATTGACAAAAACATGCCGCGGCACAATACGCGTGGCACTATTCACTTCGGCTTGCTCGACCGGCGCAGCAGCCACCTGAGGACGACGGTTCGTTACAACACGACGTGTGACTGGCGCAGGAGCTGCAGCCACAGGCGCGGCAGCGGTTGGAGCAACTGTTCTCGCGCTATAATGGGCCTCTCGCTGCGGACCACAACGAACAGCCAACTTACCAGACGCTTGCTGCAAAGTGGATGACGTACCGACAC
>JALZUL010000073.1 GCA_023301665.1 Ascidiaceihabitans sp. | reverse complement strand
GACCTTTACGAGGATTGCGAGCATCTGTTGCCCACAGTTCCCGCGATGGACTATGAGGACCACGATACCCATTCTCAACGCATCTTTGACGCCAACGATTGGCGCAGCTTTGACATTTCTGAGGATGACATCAAACGTGCACGCCGCGCTTATTTTGCCAATATCAGCTATCTGGACGACAAAATTGGCGAGGTGATAGAGGCACTTGAAACCACCCGACAAGAGGCGATCATTCTCTTTGTCTCGGATCATGGCGACATGCTGGGGGAACGCGGTCTTTGGTTTAAAATGTCGTTCTTTGAAGGCTCCGCACGGGTTCCGATGATGATCAGCGCACCGCAGATGGAGGCTGGTTTGATCACAACACCTGTGTCCAATATCGATGTTTGTCCAACGCTGTGTGATCTCGCAGGCGTTGATATGTCCGAGGTTGCACCGTGGACCACTGGCCAAAGCATTGTACCAATGGGGCAGGGTGTTGAGCGGACGGAACCTGTTGCCATCGAATACGCGGCAGAGGCGTCTTATGCCCCGATGGTTTCGTTGCGCTATGGCAAGTGGAAATACAATCGCTGCACATTGGATGCAGACCAGTTGTTTAACCTTGAAAGCGATCCGCACGAGCTGACCAATCTGGCTGAGGTGCCTGCACATCAGGGCACGATCCAACAGCTGCGCGCCAAATCCGAAGCCCGTTGGGATTTAGATAAATTCGACGCGGATGTTCGTACCAGCCAAGCCAGACGCTGGGTTGTCTACGAGGCGCTGCGCGAAGGTGGCTATTACCCATGGGATTACCAGCCACTGCAAAAAGCATCTGAGCGCTACATGCGCAATCATATGGACCTTAACACAGTTGAAGACGACGCGCGTTTCCCGCGCGGCGAATGAACCCGATTTTTGAATTTAAGCGCCGGAGGCGACTGAACCCATGACCTACTCTACACAGCCCACAGCCAGCCATTTTATTAACGGCGCATATGTCGAAGATACAAGCGGCACGCCGATTGATGTGATCTATCCTGCGACGGGCGAAAAGATCGCGACTGTTTATGCCGCGACCCCAGCGATTGTCGCGCAAGCACTGGAGTCTGCAAAGGCCGCGCAAGCCGCATGGGCCGCGATGAGTGGCACCGAGCGTGGGCGTATCTTGCGCCGCGCGGCTGATTTGATGCGAGAGCGCAATCACGAGTTAAGCGTTTTGGAAACCTTTGATACGGGTAAGCCTTATCAAGAGACCTCGGTTGTGGATGCGACCTCTGGTGCGGATGCGCTAGAGTATTTTGGTGGTATGGCCGCGACGCTGACCGGCGAACATATCCAATTGGGTGATGATTGGGTTTACACCCGCCGCGAGGCGCTGGGCGTTTGCGTTGGCATCGGTGCGTGGAATTACCCCACACAGATCGCATGCTGGAAAGGCGCACCTGCTTTGGCCTGTGGCAACTCAATGGTGTTCAAACCGTCTGAAACCACGCCGCTGTGTGCGCTTAAGGTGGCTGAGATCTTGATCGAAGCAGGCCTGCCTGCGGGGATCTACAATGTGATCCAAGGCATGGGCGAGGTTGGCGGGGCGCTGGTCACGGATCCACTCGTGGATAAAGTCTCGCTCACGGGTTCCGTGCCGACTGGTAAAAAGGTTTACGCTGCTGCGGCCGCAGGGATCAAACATGTGACAATGGAGTTGGGGGGCAAGTCCCCGATGATCGTGTTTGACGACGCGGATATCGAAAACGCTGTGGGTGGTGCGATTTTGGGGAACTTCTATTCCTCGGGTCAGGTGTGCTCAAATGGCACGCGGGTCTTTGTGCACAAGAACATCAAGGAAGCCTTCCTTACGCGCCTGTCTGAACGCCTTGCCACTGCTGTTATCGGCGATCCGCAAGTGCCCGACACCAATTTTGGCCCGATGGTAAGCGAACGTCAGCTCGACATCGTAATGGGCTATGTTGAAAAGGGCAAAGCCGAAGGCGCGCGGTTGGTTTACGGCGGTAACCGGTTGGAGCAAGATGGTTTCTACATGGAGCCAACGGTCTTTGCAGACGTGAAAGATGACATGGTGATCGCGCGCGAAGAGATCTTTGGGCCTGTGATGGCTGTTCTTGATTTCGAGGATGAAGACGACGTAATGGCGCGCGCCAATGACACCGAATTTGGCTTGGCCGCAGGCGTGTTTACTGCTGATCTCACACGCGCGCACCGTGTTGCTGCGAATTTCGAGGCAGGCACCTGCTTTATCAACTCTTACAATGATGCGCCGGTCGAGGCCCCGTTTGGTGGATCAAAAGCTTCTGGCGTGGGGCGTGAAAATTCCAAAGCGGCCATCAATTACTATTCCCAGCTCAAATCCGTTTACGTGCGTATGGGCGATGTCGAGGCACCGTTCTGATGGCTGTCGCAGAAGCTGATTACATCATCGTCGGGGCAGGAAGCGCCGGATGCGCGATTGCCTATCGGTTGGCGAAAGCTGGGGAATCCGTGTTGGTGATCGAGCACGGCGGCACGGATGCGGGGCCTTTGATCCAGATGCCAGCCGCTTTGTCCTATCCGATGAATATGTCGATGTACGATTGGGGTTTTGAAACGGAACCTGAGCCACATCTTGGCGGTCGAAAACTGGCTTGCCCACGGGGTAAGGTGATTGGGGGGTCGTCCTCGATCAACGGTATGGTTTACGTGCGCGGACATGCAAAAGACTACGATCATTGGGCCGATAGCGGTGCCGAGGGGTGGTCGTATGCAGATGTGCTTCCCTATTTCAAACGGATGGAGGCATGGGATGACAACGGCCATGGGGGTGATCCTGAATGGCGCGGCAAAGACGGACCATTGCACGTCACCCGTGGGCCGCGTGACAATCCGTTGTTCCAAGCCTTTGTCGAGGCGGGCAAGCAAGCCGGCTATGAGGCAACCGACGATTATAACGGCCAAAAGCAAGAGGGCTTTGGCCCGATGGAGCAAACGGTTTACAAGGGCCGTCGCTGGTCTGCGGCGAACGCCTATTTGCGCCCCGCTTTGACGCATGACAATTGCAACCTGATGAAAGGCTTTGTCGAAAAGGTTGTGATCGAAGACGGATGCGCAACGGGTGTCGCCCTTGCGGGTGGTAAGACGGTCCGCGCCAAACGCGAGGTCATTCTTGCGGCCTCTTCGATCAATTCACCAAAGCTGTTGATGTTGTCTGGGATTGGTCCCGCTGAGCATCTTAAAGAGCACGGGATCGAGGTGGTCGCAGATCGCCAAGGGGTGGGGCAGAACCTGCAAGATCACCTTGAGCTGTATTTGCAGATGGCGGCGAGCCAACCCATTACGCTTTACCGTTATTGGAATGTGGTATCCAAAGCCCTGATCGGGGCGCAGTGGTTGTTTGCGAAAACCGGCTTGGGCGCGTCCAACCAGTTTGAAAGCGCCGCGTTCGTTCGCTCAAAGGCTGGCGTTGAATATCCTGACATTCAGTATCATTTCCTACCGATTGCTGTGCGTTATGATGGTCAAGCCGCGGCTGAAGGGCATGGTTTCCAAGCCCATACAGGGCCGATGCGGTCGGTTTCACGGGGCGAGGTGACATTGCGGTCCAGTGATCCACAAGATGCGCCTAAAATCCTGTTTAACTACATGTCTGATCCATCTGATTGGGAAGATTTCCGCAAGTGCATTCGCTTGACCCGCGAGATATTTGCCCAAGACGCCTTTAAGCCATTTGTGAAGCACGAGATTCAGCCCGGTGCAGATTTTCAGACCGACGCAGAACTTGACGCGTTCATTTCTGAGCATGTGGAAAGCGCGTATCACCCGTGTGGGACCTGCCGGATGGGGGCTGCTGACGATAAGGATGCGGTTGTTGATCC
>JALZUL010000072.1 GCA_023301665.1 Ascidiaceihabitans sp. | reverse complement strand
CAAAGCGGCTAAAAAATCTGGTCGTACCGCAGCTGAAGGCCTTGTGGCTGTGAACGTTGCTGGCGGCAAAGGTGTTGCTGTTGAAGTTAACTCTGAAACCGACTTTGTTGGCAAAAACGCAGACTTCCAAAAAATGGTTGCCGGCATTGCTGAAGTTGCTGTTGGTACAGCTGACATCGACGCGCTTAAAGCGGCTGACATGAACGGCAAATCCGTTGAGCAAACTGTGACTGACGCAGTTGCTGTTATCGGTGAGAACATGTCTGTTCGCCGTATGTCTACCTTGGAAGGCGACGCGGTTGTATCTTATGTACACAACGCAGCGGCACCTGGCATGGGTAAAATTGGCGTTCTGGTTGCGATGAATGGCGGCGACGAAGCATTTGGCAAACAGGTTGCAATGCACATTGCTGCTGTAAACCCGGCAGCTTTGTCTGAAGCTGATCTTGATGCCGCGGCTCTTGAAAAAGAGAAGCAGGTTCAAATGGATATCGCACGTGAATCCGGTAAGCCTGAAGCTGTGATCGAGAAAATGATCGTGGGCCGTATGAAAAAATACGTCGCTGAGTCAACTTTGTTGAACCAAGCGTTTGTTGTGAACCCAGATCTCACTGTTGAAGCTGCTGCAACTGAAGCAGGCGCAACCATCGCTGGTTTCGTTCGCTTGGAAGTTGGCGAAGGCATCGAAGTTGTAAAAGAAGACTTTGCAGCTGAAGTTGCGAAAATCGGTCAATCTTAAGTCACCGACGTTTTTCACAAAACTAAATTTGAAAGGGCGGTTCATATCTGGGCCGCCTTTTTTGCATTTGTCCTTTAGCAGCTGTTAGAGACACCTCTAGACTTGTGGTTTTTCAAATAAGAAAAGATTACGAGGCCAACCACAAAATGATCGACCTCGCAAAAGCTGCTGACCCAATTGGCCACGGGGATGAGACGTGGGTCTTATGCATGGTCCGACCCGATAGCTTAAATACACCACAGGCCGGTTCCAGTTCTCACTGGAGGATCAGAGGGCCTCGTAATCGCGAGGATCTTTCTCCTTTGCTCCAATGGCTTAGCCACCACTCACGGAACAGCGATACTGTGGCCTTTAACCGTTTTTTAATAAAGTAAGGTAAACCATACCTTCTAAGTTGAGCATTGAGCCAATCAGGATAGAGAGAAGTAAATCACCCATCGATTTCGAGAATCTGGACCACGAAATCAGATACAGAAGTTCTTTCAAGTTGCTGAATTTACTATTAATATTTTCTTAATGAATCGCGGGGCCGTTTTTCGACTTCAGTACCGATCCTGAAATCAAATGATTAGGGCTGTTTTTTGAGAAGAGATTAAAATCGTTCAAAAGCCTAAAAATTAAGCGCGAAAGTGAAAGAGAACCCCATTACCCCTTAAGCTGGCATCTTTTCATGGGATCGAAGAACATCAATTTGAATTAGTGCCTCACTTAGTTTTGGCTTCTCGGTGAAAGATGTAGAAGGCAGAGCCAATGATAATGACGGCTCCGAGCAATGTGAATTGGTCTGGAATTTCATCAAAGATGTAGAACCCCAGTAATCCAGCATAGATCAGCTTTGCGTATTGGATATTGGCCAACAAGCTACTTTCGCCCAACCGGACTGCAGCTACGCCAATCCATTGCGCGGGAACTGCGAGAAGCCCTACGCAAACAAGAAGTATCCATCCAGAAAGATCAGGTGTCTTCCAAACCCAGATCATTGGGACAGCTGCAAACAACCCGACAAATACTGTTTGGTATGCCAGTAGTGTTGCTGTGCTTTCTCTTTGTGAGAGCCACCGTACCGAAATGAATGCGACACCTGCGCCAAATGCCCCTGCAATAGCCACTAAGGTGCCCAGTGATGTAAATCCGTCATTTCCGGGTCTCACAACGATTAAGACACCAATAAATCCGACGACAATTGCGCCTATACGATGGGCTCCTACGGATTCTCCCAAAAATATAACCGCGAGAAGAGCCATAAAGAAGGTTTGGGAGAAAGCTATGGTTGTCGCAGTTGTCAAAGGCAGCAGCCCGACGGCCCAAATCCCACAGGTTAACCCGACAAATGCGCCTGCCAATCGGATGACATGAATTTTGGGATTTTCTGTTTTAAGGCTGGACGGGAAATCACGAACGATTAGGGGCAGGGTGCTTAGGAAAACAATGGTCTGTCTGAAGAACAGAATTTGAAGGACATGATAGTCAACGATAGCGGCTTTTGATAAGGCTGCGACGCCTGTGATTAAGCCTGTAGAGACAAGCGCCAGCAATGCGGCCTTGGAATTATCGGTCATCTACGGCTTGGCGTGCTGGGGCGTTCACGCTTCCATGATGAACATTTGGTTGGCAAAAGCCGCCTTAAGGACGGCTTGCGCAGTCGTTTCAACAGCAAGCGCTTCGCGTGCCAATCTAAGGTGTTTTTCGACTGTGGCGGATGTCAGCCCCATCAAAACAGCTGTATCTTGCATGGTTTTGCCATCGCCAACCCATTGCAACGCTTCGCGCTGCCGACGTGTGAGGCTGCGCGCGGGGGTGGTATATGGAAGGGTCAGGATTTTGAGGTGCGCGATGTTGTTCATCAATAGAATATCACTGCCATGCTGTTCCCACATGGCGTCGACCTCTTCTTGTTCAACGCCGCGTTTCGCCGTAAGCGCAATAGCCCCCTTGGAACGCGCAGAGACAGATTTAAAGCTGACCGTGTAACCGGCGGTGACACCCATAGCAAAGTTGAATTCTAGAACACGACGTTCAGATTCTGACAGTGTTTGGGTGCGTTGCATCTGCGCCAGAATACCCCAGCTGCATGCGCCTTCATTGACGAGGGCCCAATTCACCATCGGTGCATGATCGTAATGGCGTTCGCCTAAGAAAACGTCAGTATAGGCCTTGTCGTGGTTGCTCAATATAACGAAATCTTCGGGATCACCTAGCGACGTTCCGGAAAGATAACGTGTGAAGCCGTAAATCAAACGGTCAAACCCATATTCGTTCATTCGCACTTGATGAGCTGTCCAAAGCTCTTCGAGGCTTTGACAATTGGACAGAAAATGCAGGAAGTCCCTGATGCCCCCAGACGGTTCACTCATTTTAGGTGACCAAGCATAGCGTCGATCGATAGCCGATAGCCCGCCGCTCCAAATCCGCAAATTTGTCCTACGGCCACTGGGGCGATGTAGCTTTTGTGGCGAAAGCTCTCACGGGCATGAATGTTGCTTAGGTGCAATTCGATCACTGGCAGCTCCACGCTGGCGATTGCATCCATCAGCGCAATTGACGTGTGGGTGTAGGCGCCAGCATTCAAAACGATCCCTGCAAAGGTGCCTTTTGCGGCATGAATGGTATCCACCAATTCGCCTTCGTGATTGGATTGAGCACAGGTGACATTGATGCCCAAGCTTGTCCCGTACGCCACGCAATCAGCTTCGATGTCCGACAGCGTGGTGCTGCCGTAAACTTCGGGCTGTCGGGTTCCCAATAGATTAAGA
This sequence comes from Ascidiaceihabitans sp., assembly GCA_023301665.1. GTDB lineage: Bacteria > Pseudomonadota > Alphaproteobacteria > Rhodobacterales > Rhodobacteraceae > Ascidiaceihabitans. Next base: position 678 of record JALZUL010000072.1, on the reverse strand, counting down.
TTAGGCCCATTCAAAATGAGGAGAGAAGTCATACACGCATCCGGAGAAAGTTCTACACAACAGTATCTCTCTGTAGCGCCATCTGTCTAGTGTTATAAGGGGTTTAGGTGTCCTTTGGATCTTCAAAAACACTTAATGCAAGCCAGTCTGCAACCAAGGCGGGCGTGTCAGAACCTTCGATTTCGACGCTCAGGCGGGTTTCTCGCAGCAAATCCGTCGCATTGCGCTGTGTCACGGCGCTCATTGTGAAACGACCACGCAAACGTAGGCCTGCTTTTACAGGCGTGAGAAAACGCAATTTGTTAAAGCCGTAATTGATCCCCATGACCTGACCGGGGGCCAAACTGAAGCAATCATAAGCAAAACGACTGGCGAGGCTCAAGCTCAGAAAACCATGGGCAATGGTGCCGCCAAACGGTGTTTCAGCGGCTGCGCGTTCTGGATCGACGTGAATCCATTGGGTATCTTTTGTCACATTGGCAAAGTTGTCGATCATCGGTTGATCCACCAAAATCCAATTGGACAGACCGACCTCTTGGCCGATTTGGGCCTCCATTGCGATGCGTGCAGTGTCGATATCAGACATTTTGTTTTCCTTTACCTTGAGGCTTACGGCTTGGGATCAGGTCCAACCCGCACCATACGCTTGCCTTTATTATCACCTGCCAAAAGCCCGAT
>JALZUL010000071.1 GCA_023301665.1 Ascidiaceihabitans sp. | reverse complement strand
GTCTGCGTGGGTTTCTACGCGGGGCCTTGTGTGGTGACGCCAAACATCGCGCGCACACGGGCGGGTCAGTCGCTCGTTTCGATCACAGCAACGACCGACGCACGGATTGCCAGAATGAACAGCAATGCGCTGACACAGCTGATGATTTCAACTGAACCCATCCGCAACTGGGCCAATGGCGCGTTGCGGGATGCTTTGGACCAGAAAGCTGATCGAGAGTGGTGCCTTGCGGCCCTTGGCGGATCAGATCGGCTGGCGTGGTTTCGCGATGCTTACCCAGACTATGAAGACATTTTCAATCATGCGCTTATCGCGTCATTCCTAGGCGTCACGCCGGTGACACTCAGCCGTCTCCGAAAAAACTAGCGCTTCAATTCTTCCGCCAGAAAATCATAGACTCGCCTGATCCGTCGGCTTGTCGTCAATTCGCGGTGGGCAACCAACCAGATCGGGAAGGACAATGGTTCCAGATCAGGCAGAACCCGCGCAACAGCGGGTTCCGCGTCCCCGATATATGCATCCAGAACACCGATGCCGGCACCCTGCTTTACCAGTTCCCACATCACCAGATAGCTGTCGGTTAGCAGCGGAAAGTTCGCCTCTGTCAGGCCCAGCCCGAGGCTATTGAGGCCCTTCAGCATCATCCCATTGCGATCCATGTTCACAAAGTCGGCGTGGCGTAAATCGTACGGCTTCGTTGGGTTACCCAAGTCTTCAATGTAGCTCGGAGCGGCATACAATATCGCATCAGCCACGCCGATCTTCTTGGCGATCATGTCAGGTTATGTTGGATGGAAATGGCGGATTGCAATGTCAGCCTCGCGGCGCAGCAAATCACTCGCATGGTTTGAAACAACGATTTCGACGTGAATACCCGGTTCTTCAACCCGCAGCTTGGCAACGATTGGCGACAACAGGACAGTGGCATAGATTTCACTCGCAGATATGCTGATCGATCCCTCCAGCGCTTGGCTTTGGCCAAGGGCGGTTAGCGATACGCGGCCCGCAGCTTCACCCATGCCGCGCACATGGTCCAACAATTCCATACCACTGGGGGTGAGCGTCAAACCGCGGCCCACGCGTTCAAATAGGACGACGCCAAGCTCCTGTTCCAAGCCATCAACCTGACGCCCAAGCGTCGGCTGCGTCATACCCAAAGCACGGGCTGCGGCAGACAAGGACCCTTCTTCTGCCGTCACCAAAAAGGCCCGGGCTTTGTTCCAGTCAAATTTCACAGCACGCCAATCCATACACATATGCATATCAAAAATGGAACTTTGGTCAATTCGCATGGCTGAGTTTGAGGCTTAGACCCTTTCCCAACACCAAATGGAAACAAGAGAGGGAAAAAGATGATGATTGTTCCACACACAAACTGGGATCCGACTGTCGCTCGCACTGCTGGCGCGCTTTACCTTGCCATTGCAATCTGCGGTGGATTCAGCATCGGCTATGTACCAATGCAGGTCGTCGCTGGCGATGCCGCTACCTCAAGCGCCAACTTGCTGGCCAATCAAGGGCTGTTCAAGCTTGGCATCGTCGCCGACAGCTTGGTGATCCTCTTTGAACTGGCGATCACCGCGATCCTTTATCAGATGTTCCGGCATGTCGGCCCAAAGATGGCGATGGTCGCGCTGATATCTCGTGCGGGCATGATAACCGTGATGGGGATCAACATCCTGCTCTGGGTGATGCCCTACATCTTGCTGGCCCGTGACACCGGCTGGGGCACGGCGCAACAGCATGCCCTTATTCAAATGTTCTTTGACGCACATGCCATGGGCGTCTTCGTCTGGCAGTTGTTCTATGGAGCGCACCTGTTAGCGCTTGGCTGGCTGACGATGAAGTCAGATGTCGTCCCTCAAATTCTGGGCCGGGGCCTTTTCATCGGCGCATCTGGCTACCTGTTGCAAGGGGTCGTCGAATTGACGTTCACGGATGTCGCCGCACTTGACTACATTTATACAGCGCTGCTGGTCATCGTGACAGTTTCCGAGATTAGCTTTGGCCTTTGGCTGCTGATCTGCGGCGGCCGGATATCCCCCCAATTCACAGCGGCAACCGTGTAAAGGAGACCCTCAATGCTAGCTTTTTCTTACAAGGAATATGGAACACCCGATGTGATTGAACAAGTCACACTCCCTCAACCAATACCAAAGCCAAATGAAGTTCTAATCCGCATCATTGCCACGACCGTCAGCGCGGACGACTGGCGGGCGCGCAGCCTAACAATGCCGAAAGGCCTGAGCTTAATGGGGCGTTTGGTGTTTGGCCTGCGCGGCCCCCGCAAGCCGATCCTTGGCACTGAATTTTCTGGTGTGATTGCGGCAGTTGGCGCAAAGGTCACGCGTTACCAAACCGGCGACGCGGCGATTGGATTTCCCGGTGCTGCATTTGGCGCACATGCAGAGTTCATCACGATGCCTGCGGACGGAAAACTGACCCTGAAGCCGGACAACATCGGCTTTGAACATGCCGCAGTGATCCCGTTTGGATCAACAACGGCTTACGCCCTTCTAGTGAACAAGGCCAAGCTGCAAGCGGGCGAATCTGTTCTGATCAACGGGGCCTCTGGGTCTGTCGGGTCGGCCTGCGTGCAAATCGCCAAACATCTCGATGCACATGTCACAGCAATCTGTAGCGGTGGGAACGTGGAAATGGTTCGTGGCCTGGGTGCAGATCACGTGATTGATTACCGCACACAAGACGTCATTGAGACGGGCACCCAATATAACATGGTCGTCGACACCGTTGGGACCCTGCCTTGGGCGCAGGCGAAGCACGCGATCCAAGAAGGCGGGAAGATGGTCCTGATCGCGGGTAAAACATCGGACATGTTGCTAGGCGGCCTTAAGGCGCGTCTTGCGGGCAAGACAATGGTGGGCGGCGTCGCTTCGGAACATCGAGATATCTTAGAGGCAGTTGTAAAACTCGCCGAGCGAGGTGTTCTTCAGCCTGTTATCGACAGAAGTTATGCGTTTGACGATATGAAGGCCGCCCACGCCCATGTCGATACGGGGCGTAAGAAGGGCAACGTGGTTGTAAGAGTCGCAGAGCAACCAGCAGTCTCGAATGTCGCCTAGATAAAATTGATCTAAGTTGGCGGAATGCATCTTCAGTTCGCCAACTTACAGACAAATGCGGGTGCGGCTCAGCACTTCTGCAACTCGAAAGGGCATGGCGTCAACATCACTGGCATTTCTGCACCAAATGGCCGCTCTGGAGACATACGCGGAGTAGAGACATTAGAAATGCCGCACCTGCAAAGACTCGCTACATCAGCAGTAGCCGCAACTGCACAAGTCTGCTCTGTCCGCAGAGCAGGCCTAAGACACGTATGCGGCGAAGGTCTGGTTTGTGTGGCGTACTCTTCGGTGACCTTGCGTATGAGGCTGGGCGTGAGCCCATAACTGCACCCGGTTTCATCCAGATTTCGATAGGCGAATCTGCTTCGTTAAAAGCGAACGGATTTCGCCAGAAACGGGGCAAAGTATCCAAATTTTCCTGCCGAATGCGCCTACATCGGCCTTCTTCCGGAAGAAAAGAAAAAAGTTCAAAAAAGTTTCTTCGTACGCTTCTGGTTTCATTCGTACGCTTCATCTTTCGCGAGGATTGGCCGGGCACGCCCTTCACCATTATTCCATTGGCTTTCGCAGAATGGTCCCGAAACGAGGATTCGTACGCTTTTGGTTTTTCTGGCTGTCTTGACGTGTTAACTTCACAATAAGGTCACTCCATAGATTGTGGACACAGTCAAAGTATAGGCGGCCAGGATGGCTACATTGATGGGATTTCCAGAGAGCTTTGGCGTTTTAATCTGAGATACATTTAGCATTGCGAGGCACAGACCGCAGGCGGCAAGAACAATAGCAAACGTCGACGGCTCAAAGTATCCTGCAAACATAAAGACGAAGACCAGAATGATACTATTATTGTCGATAGCAAGACCTGTATATTTTGCATCATCGCTTAAACCGAAGGTACTAAAGTAACTTAACCGGATCGCACCAAAAACCAGCATGATAAAGGCTACCGGCAAGAAGGCTGCGCTAAAGTTGCTATAACTCATGATCAAAATGGCAGGTGTGACACCATAGCTTACAATATCAATGAGTAGATCAAGCTGGCCGCCGAATTTACGATCCGCACCTGTGCGCCCTTTCATCCTCCGCGCGATCAGCCCATCAGCCCAATCAAAACCAACCGCCCAAATCATACCAATCATTGCTGCAGCATAAACACCTGTGATCAAGAAATAGATTGCAAGCAAAGTGCAGCCCAAACCAGCAAGCGAACAAATGTTGGGGAGGTCCTTGATGAATGATAGGATCGGTCTTGTCGGTAGCTCTTGCGCATCAACGTTTTCAGTTGTCATGGCGGGTCCTTTGAGTTAGAGGATCAGGACCCTAGTCAATGTTTGACAGGCAATCTCTGCTTCCAAATCTGTGTGCATTTGAAACGTGTAGTTTCAAAAACCATCCGACTCCGGACTTCTTAAAGTTCGGCGCCATATCATTTTAATTGTTTGAAACTACTGAATAAATCTCACGTCGGCGTGCATTCAGATGCGTGCTTGCTAGCACCGTTTTTGGATGGATAAAAGGATAAAGCGAATAATGATCGTCTATACCGTTGGCACTTTTGATTTACTTCATGTCGGCCATCTGGCTTTGCTAGAACATTGTAAGTCGTTGGGGGATGTCCTTGCCGTGGGTGTGGCCTCAGATGAGGTCGTTAACCTTTACAAGCCGAATGTCCCAGTTGTGCCATTGGAACAACGCGTTGAGATGTTGCAAGCGTTAAGCTGCGTCGACATTGTCCGCCCCTACCATGAACTTGAATATGTGTCTGGCTGTAAAGCAGTCCATGCGGATATATTTGTTATTGGCGAAGATTGGGGGAGTAATGCTCACAATCTAGATGTGGACGCTTATCTAAAGGAAATGGGCAAAGAGATTGCTCAGGTCCGCTACAATCCGCGCACATCTTCCACAAAAATAAAACAAATGGTTCTGGCGCAATTCCACGCGCCAAAGAAACCACATTGAGTGAAACACAATCACCCCCAGAAACCCCGCACTTTTAGTTTGAGAGAAATTTCACGATGATCTCAATCCATTCGACACCCGATGCATTCACGCCAGCAGAATGTGAACGCATTATTGCGTCATTGACCACGGTTCCCGCGAGTGACGCGTTACTTGTCGGCCAAACCCGTGATCACAACCTGCGCAATGCCGAACTGGTTTGGCTGGATGACGTGCAGGGTATGGGATGGGTTATGGAACGGTTGATCAAGCTGGTTCGCCGATCAAATACCGATCAGTTTGACTTTGATTTACGCGAGTTTGCAGAAAGCCCACAGGCCGCAAGTTACAAATCCTCTGAAGCTGGCCACTTTGCTTGGCACTCGGACATTGGCCTTGGCGCTGCGGCTAGCAAACGCAAACGCAAACTCACACTGGTTTTGCACTTAAGCGAGCCCAGCACTTATGATGGTGGGAACTTGGAAATCATGCCCGGCGCTCAAGTGCTATCAGCCAATCGGGCACAAGGATGCGTTAGTGTTTTTCCTAGCTTTTCACTTCATCAAGTTACGCCAGTAAAAAGCGGGATACGTCACTCAATAACTGTGTGGGCACATGGGCCTGCCTTTCGGTAAAGCGGCCGTTCGTGGTTACCGCAACATCCGTCACTGTGAGCTCCTTGTTGTCATCGGACGGCGATTGCTGCGACCCAGTCCCTGACAAGCATCTGTCGATATATTTGGATGGCCGTTGAACCGACTTTGAAGAGCGCCAGATCATTTGCCAGAAGTAAAAAATACCGTAGCGGTCAGATAGAGCAATAATTACCAACAAACCTTGCGACGTAAAATATGGTTAGGATGGATTACTTAGCCCTCCTACGGCACCCTTATAGATACTCTCCTGGAACACCGCTTGATGACGTCTCTCGATCGAACCAAACTTTCTGCCTCTCACGCAGCTTGTTATAAGTGGCCATAGAATTAAGGCCCGCAATAAAGTCGGCAGCTTGCTTTGATGGCAGACATGGTATGAAAGCCGGATCGTAATAAGGTGTTTCATCGACGAAAACATCACGCACGGTCATCCCAGGAACACCGCGCTCGATACCCTCCAAGATTGCTGTCGACGTCAAGGAAATCGACAAAAACACCATGTTAGGAAGGTTCAGCTTATTTGCATGCGTCCGAGAAAATTGGAGTTTCGCACCTTCCGGTGCAAGGCTTCGAATCCAATCTCGGGTTTCCCACGATGATTTGTGCTTAATCGTCAGCTCAATATCTGAATTATGCAAATCAAGCAGCACTTTGACCCAAGTTGCTTTATGCGTTTCGTTATCCAGCAAAGGCAAGCGTTTCAAAACATGAGCGCCTGCAAACAAAACGACATTTAGGCGGCTATCCTTATCAAACAATGGGGCCTTCGTGGTTTTAGGCAAAATTGTATTAACGTCGATAGAGACCTTGCCCTCGCCAAATTTTTTAGCCCAATGCACGCCAGTACTTTGCGCCCCAACCGTAACTTGCGCTACATCTTTTGGGTCATGCACTTGCTTATGAACAACGTTTGATGAGTGGGGCCAAACGTACGATTGCCCGCCCTTTCGAAGGACTTCAGCCGCCATCAACCCACCTTCAAGTGAAGCATGGTCAGAAATATGTGCGTTACGGATCGGGTGGTTTTTAAATTCATCGCGGTACCACTGCGTTACCTTGCAAGTGAGCGGGATTATGAGCGATTCAAACCCTTGAATCAAAGAAGGTAAATCAGGTTTGGAAGAATACGCGCTTATACCGTCAAAGGATGGCCCCGCCACCAAATTCACGGTCAGGCTTGCAGTATCCCGGTCGATCCCAAAGTGCCGCTGAAACGTGAAAAACCCCGGCTTATGCTGTCGAGTTGCCCCATTCATTTTACTGACATATGCGGCCTTTGACATCGCCCTTTTGCACATGACTGTCGTAAAGTTCTCATCACGGCGTATTTGCGGATACCCTTTTGGAAGCCATCTTTTTGATAGCTTGAATTCCAGTTCGGACGCGCCTTCATCTTCAGTGAATAACACAACAGGCACCTTTTGACGTCGCAACTCATACGCCAAATAAAGGGGTTCCAGATCATTGTGATACCAGGCATTTAACGCCAAAAACGCTCGCGAGGCCAAAGGGATCGCAAAAACTTGACCTGTATTTTGTGCTGCTAACTTTCGCGCCATATGGCGGATCGGTAAAAGGGTCGCAAATTCTGAATAAATGGGGTAAAACCAAGCATTCCTTAACCCATTGATCGAAACATCAATGTCTTGCGCATTCGATCGGGCAATGCGGTGTGTGACCCGATGCGATATGTTCAGCAGCCCTGATAACGCTTTATGTATAGGGAACGCGCCAACTCGACTAGAAAAAGTGCGGTGCCACTCTCGATCCAAAGCCTCTGTGTCGAGTATTTGGAAATCCTTTGGCAGTTCGGTCTTTTTGCAAACCAGAACATCAAAAGCCGAGGCTGATTGTTCAATCCATTCCAGCAGGTCAGGTTTCATAACATTTCCTATTTGCCAAAATGACGGACCTTTCGAATTTTCTGGAAAGGGTCCCGGCGCTGTTTTATCCCAAAGATGAGACCCTCAATGGGCGTACAGGCACAGCAGATACACTACATTTCACAATCTATACAACTTAGATTTTCTAGACACGACGATGCACTGGATCGGTTAAAACCAAAATCCATTGCTGCCTACCCTTAGTTTGGCCTAAAACCCAAAAGGCGACCAATCTTTGTTGTCTTTATTCCGCCGCAGTTGCTGACGGATTGTTCGGGTGTGTCGTCCAATTCGCATAATCTGGCTCAACGACTTTTCCGGTACGCGGATCCGTCTCGCCATCAGGCATTGCAACCATCGTTATACAATCTTCAACCGGACAGACATTGACGCAAAGGTTGCACGCCACGCACTCGCCATCAATCACCTCAAAAACACGTTCCTCAGACATTGAAATTGCTTGATGCGATGTGTCTTCGCAAGCCGCGTAACAACGGCCACACTTGATACAGTCGTCTTGATTGATCTGAGCTTTGGCGATGTAATTCAGGTTAAGATACTGCCAATCAGTGGTGTTGGGCACGGCTTGACCAATGAAATCATCGATACTCGTATGCCCTTTTTCGTCCATCCATTCGGACAGGCCAGAGATCATCTCTTGGACGATTTTGAAGCCATAGGTCATCGCCGCCGTGCAGACTTGCACGTTGCCACATCCCAGCGACATAAATTCAGCCGCATCACGCCATGTTGTAACACCGCCAATGCCCGAGATCGG
>JALZUL010000070.1 GCA_023301665.1 Ascidiaceihabitans sp. | reverse complement strand
TCGATATGAAGCAGGCCATTTTCCATAATAGCTTCGCCGACATCGACCCCATCTGCCAATACAAAAGACCGTTGGAATTGACGTGATGCAATACCACGATGAAGAAATACGCGTTCTTCTAGATTTTCGGAATGACGCCCACGGATCACCAATTGGCGATCTTCAACCGTAATGGCCAAATCGTCATCACCAAATCCGGCAACCGCAAGCGTGATCCGGTATGAAAAATCTGATGTTTGTTCAATATTGAAAGGCGGATAGCCTTCATTTCCAGTCTTCGCCGTGCGTTCCAACAGGCGCTCTAGCTGTTCGAAACCCAACATATGTGGATACGAAGCGAGGGTCATTTTCGTCATGCGGCACGTCCTTAGTTAGTCAAGCGACAGTCCGTTCAGGTCCCGAATGCGGCAACCCAACTGAAACGAATATGGGAAGAAAGTAACCATACGACAAGACCCTAGCTGAAAAACCTATGCGTGAGCCCAGCAGCCCCCTATAAAGAAAAGTCCAAGCAAAGGTTAGAATCAGCCCCATGAATGCACAGTCCGACATTTCGATGAAAACCGACGACGTTTTGCGCGTCGAGCTTGAAGTGTTTCGCCGCGAACACCGCGATTTGGATGAGGCGATTGATGCGCTGGCAGAAAAAGGCACCAGTGATCAATTGACCATTCGTCGATTGAAAAAACAAAAGCTGCTGCTCAAGGATATGATTGCAGTCATCGAAGATCGCTTAACGCCAGATATCATTGCCTAAATTTCTGCGGTGAACCTATCGTGTCGCATTGCCTTAAGGCCTTTTCTGGCTATAGTGCCCGCTTCGCCACCAAGGGCCTGAAAATATGACAGATCACACAGCATCCTCCCCCCTCAAAGTCGGTATTATTATGGGCAGCCAATCCGATTGGCCAACCATGCGCGAAGCGGCAGAAATACTTGATCAATTGGGCATCTCTTATGAGGCCAAGATCGTATCTGCACACCGCACGCCAGACCGTTTGTGGGAATATGGCAAAACCGCTGTGGATCGCGGCTTGCAAGTGATTATCGCCGGTGCTGGCGGTGCTGCACATCTACCAGGTATGATGGCCTCCAAAACCCGTATTCCTGTCGTTGGCGTGCCAGTACAAACCAAAGCACTGTCTGGTGTAGATTCCCTATATTCCATATTGCAAATGCCACGGGGCTTTCCCGTTGCCACTATGGCAATTGGCGGCGCAGGCGCGACCAATGCAGCCCTGATGGCCGCTGGTATCTTGGCTTTGCAGGACCCTGAATTGGCCGCACGTTTAGACAAATGGCGCGACGATCTTTCTGCCTCAATTCCGGATGCTCCAAGCGATGACTGATATCTTACAAACCGGTGCAACGATTGGTATTTTGGGCGGCGGCCAATTGGGTCGTATGCTCAGTGTCGCAGCCAGCCGTCTGGGCTTTAAGACCCATATTTTTGAACCCGGTGCCAACCCACCTGCCGCCGAAGTCGCCCACCGTGTGACCACCGCCGCTTACGAAGACGAAAGTGCCTTGCGGGCTTTCGCCGAAAATGTCGATGTTATCACCTATGAGTTCGAAAACATCCCGACGTCAGCCCTCGATCTTTTAGAGACGCTGCGCCCTATTCGCCCAGGTCGCGAAGCTTTGCGCATTTCTCAAGATCGATTGACTGAAAAGAACTTTTTGCAGGGGCTTGGCCTCAAAGTCGCGCCATTTGCCGACATTCCCGATGCAGCAGCCCTTGAGGCCGCGATGACAGATATCGGTGCCCCGTCGATCCTTAAAACCCGCCGCTTTGGCTATGACGGCAAAGGTCAGGAGCGGATCATGAAGGTCGAAGACGCGACAAACGCTTTCGCAGATATGGCGGGCAACCCCGCTGTATTAGAGGGGTTTGTGAATTTCACGCACGAGGTTTCCGTGATTGCTGCGCGCAGTGTCACCGGCGAAGTGGCGTGTTATGATCCCGGTCAAAACGTGCACCGCAATGGCATTTTGCATACAACCACCATCCCAGCAAAATTATCGCCTTCTTTGCGTACAGATGCCATTCTGATCGCCGCCAACGTCTTAAACGCGTTAGATTATGTAGGTGTCTTAGGTGTCGAGCTGTTCGTCACGGCTGAAGGCTTGATCGTGAACGAAATCGCACCGCGCGTGCACAATTCGGGCCACTGGACCCAAAATGGCTGCGCCGTCGATCAATTTGAACAACACATCCGCGCGGTTGCGGGATGGGCTTTGGGGGATGGCAAACGTCACAGTGACGTGGTGATGGAAAATCTTGTCGGGAACGATATGGACCGTGTTCCAGCCCTTGCCAAAGAACCAAACACGGCCCTGCATCTTTACGGCAAAGCCGAAGTCAAAGACGGCCGCAAGATGGGACATTTCAACCGTATCACATAAACGCGGGCCTCGTTGACAGGTCTCTATCCCACTGCCATCGTTGTGGGATAGCGCCGTCAATTGGGAGATCTCGTCATGACTATTCCACGTGTTGCTTTAGATAAGCGCCCTAAAGTCACTGCTTTTTTCGACGCGCAATCCAACACCATCAGCTATGTGATCAAAGATCCAGACAGCGCATCCTGTGCAATTATTGATGCTGTTATGGAATTCGACTACGCTGCAGGGCGCTTAAGCTACGACAGTGCCGATGAAATCATTGCGTTCATTCGTGCACATGATTTGTCGCTCGAATGGATCATCGAAACCCATGTCCACGCAGATCATCTATCTGGCGCACCCTATATTCAACGCGAATTGGGTGGCAAAATCGGCATTGGTGAGCACATCCAAACCATTCAAGACACCTTTGGCAAAGTCTTTAACGAAGGCACAGAATTCCAGCGCGACGGCTCGCAATTCGACAAACTGTTCAAAGACGGCGACACCTATACCGTTGGTCAGTTAACCTGTGCGGCGATGCATACTCCGGGCCATACCCCTGCTTGCATGGTCCACGTCATGGGAGATGCCGCATTTGCAGGCGACACATTGTTTATGCCTGATGGCGGCTCTGCGCGCGCGGATTTTCCCGGTGGCGATGCCGGTCAGCTTTATGACAGCATTGCCCGGGTTCTCAGCCTGCCAGATGAAGTGCGGTTGTTTGTCTGTCATGACTATGGCCCCAACGGCCGATCCATCGCATGGGAGACGACCGTAGGCGAACAAAAAGCAGCCAACATCCACATTGGTGGCGATGCCAGCCGCGCTGATTTTATCAAGATGCGCGAAGAACGTGATGCGCAGTTGGCGATGCCAAAACTGATCATACCATCGCTTCAGGTCAACATGCGCGCCGGCGAAGTGCCACGGGACTCCGCTGGCAATATGACCCTCAAAGTGCCTGTAAACAAACTATAAACGACAATCAGACCGCAGCAACAAACCGTGTGGCGATGTCACCAGACATGTAACTAACGCGGCCACCGCTAATCGTGGCTGCGACCTGATCGCTTTGGTCCAAAATCACTAAATCCGCGCGCAACCCGGCCGTGAGTGTGCCGCGATCCTTTAGCCCCAGCATCGCCGCTGGCCCAGCAGAAACCAAATGCCATGCCGCCGCGATATCCAACACGCCAGAGGCTGCCAACATCAACGCCGCCCGACGCGGGCTTGGGTAGTGATAATCTGACGCCAAGGCATCGCAATGCCCCATCATCACCAGTTCAAGCGCGCTTACATTGCCCTTATGGGATCCTCCGCGCACCAGATTGGGTGCGCCCAACGCAACCCAATCCCCATTTGATTTGGCCGCGTCTGCAGCTTCCAATGTCTCGGGGAATTCCGAAATATCTGTACCACGCCCGCGCCAGTGCGCGCGTTGTTGGGCCGTTTGATCATCGTGGCTCCCCATGCGCACATTCATGGCCGCAAGCTCTGTGGTGAGCTTATCAAGGGCCGCCGGAACTTCGCCCGTGCGCGCATGAAGATCGAGTAACATTTGGAAATGCACTTCGGGATTACGCTGCGCTTTAAGCGCTTGACCAACAAGGCGTGGCGGCTTGCGCCCCTCAGCCAATCTGGCGTGGGGCAGATGGTCATTAAAGACCACATATTCGACGTTCCACGCCTTGATCCGCTCGGCCAGCCCATCGTAATCATCCAACAGATGCGTCTCAAAACGCAACTGGGGGCGCAGATCGGTTACCGTTCCCGCGCGAACATCTCGAATGGCATTAAAAACCTGATCCGCGAACTCCATCCCACGAAGGCCACCTTCCCAGCTGACAAACTGAGCCAAAACAGCCGTGGTGATGCCATTGGCTGCAAGCTCGGCCTCTGCTGCAATGATGCCCTCGTTCATCTGTTTCATCGCGCCGCGACGCGGGGCCAAGTGTCGCTCAAAACCATCACCGTGCACATCTATGATGCCGGGCATCACACGGTATCCCGTCAAATCAACAGATCGTCCTGTGCCGTTGTCCACAATCAGCCCCTCGGCCATGGACAGCTCGCGCAGCGCGAGCCCTTCGGGACCCAGCACTTCGGCCCCAACCAAATCAACGTTTAGCATTACGTTTCCCTTTTAGGCATTCGCCACCTTCACATCCCAATCGTTCCAACAAAGCATCTGCCCAGCTGATCGACGGATCAAAACGCCCTGTGTCCAAAAACAACAGAGTTTCCGTGATAACCCGCGGATTATTCATCATAAAGGTATGTGTCACGGGTAAAACAATGTGATCTTTCATGCCAGTCACCACAGTCGACTGGACCGAAACCTTACCATCGTCAGATCCTGGCAGAAGCGTCGAAAAGTATACGTTCAACGACTGGCTCCCAGCAATTACCCCAACCGGGTAATCTACCGGTGGCAATGACAAGGGGAGGCTTTCCTCACCGGTTCCCAGTTGCAGCCCTGCGGGGCCGTTGATTTGATCGAACAAATAAATCCCTGCCAGTGTATCAACCACTTCGCTCCCCTGATTGGGCGGGCCAAGCATTACAACACGGCCCAATCTTTCAAGAGGGTTTCGCGAAAGCCAGTCACGTACCAAAATGCCACCCATCGAATGAGTGACGAAATCGACACGGCCTTCGGGACAGCTTGCCATGGCTTGCGGGATTGTACTGTCCGCCAATTGGGAAATGGTTGCCTTGGTTGACGGATAACCTGGCCGCACAACTGTATAGCCTTCTCGCTCGAGTGCGGTTTCCATCAAAGCAAACGACGCTTGCGTTCGCGCAAGCCCATGCAGCAAAATCGCGCAATTTGCATTTGCGGTGCCGGCCCCAAAGCCAATGCCCAAAAGAGCAGCAATAAAACTCGAAATCGTGTATCTCATAGCAATGCAGATAGACCCTCGATGCCTTACATGGAATGGTTGTAGGTGAACATTTATTGTGGAAACCCTAAGATGCCCGTAAAATCGCCTCGTGTTGCTGCCCGTGCAATCATACTGCATGGGAACAAGTTGTTGTTGGTAAATGCATGGGCTGCTCAGAAAAGCCCGCTCATGTGCGCGCCGGGTGGTGGCGCACATGCGGGCAGCAGCTTACCTGAAAATCTAGCGCGTGAAGTGTATGAGGAAACCGGCTTGCGTGTCACAATCGGTGCCCCTGCCCTTGTAAACGAGTTCCACGATCCTAAACATAGGTTCCATCAGGTCGAGATCTTTTTTCGCTGCACTTTAGTCGGTACAGCCGACATTTCGCCTAATTGGAAAGACACTGAGGCCGTGGTCAATCGCCATATTTGGGTGACAAAAGACGAGCTGGCCCATGTGTTTCACAAACCCTCGAGCCTTGGCGAGGTCGCGTTTGATCCAAACTGTGCGCTTAGGTACGATCCGCTGGAACGGATCGTTTCGTAACCGCAAGGGCAATACCACCAACAACCAATGCAGCTGCCACGACGATAATAAGCCCAATGGTTTCGCCTAAGAGCAATGCGCCAGCGACAATCGCAATGATCGGAACGCTAAGCTGCACAATCGCCGCTGTTGTTGGGGTCATTTGCGGCAGTACTGCATACCACAGCGAATACCCAAGGCCAGACGTCACAGCGCCACTGAGCACAGCCAAGACAATACCCACCCCATTGGCATTTAGGCTTTGACCGATCAACAAAAGCAGAAGCAATGGTGAGGCCAGTACGAAATTCGCAGCTGTCGCGGCCAATGGGTTCGTTGCACCGCGCCCAACCAATGTATACGCCGCCCAACCTAGCCCAGCGATGACCATCAACACTGTCCCGGACACGCTGCTGGTGCTGCCTTGTGACGGCCACAACACCAGAACCAAACCGAGAAACGCCAAACCAGCGCCAAACATCTGTCGTGAACTCGGTGCAGCGCCGCGAACAGCGCCGTAAACAAAGATGGTCACCTGAACCACACCAAATAA
>JALZUL010000069.1 GCA_023301665.1 Ascidiaceihabitans sp. | reverse complement strand
GATGTTAGGGCAAGACGCGCTTAGCATTATCAAGGGCGGCGGTGGTGAGTTTGAGCGTCACCCATCTAAGGCCATCACGGTTTTCGGGTTGCGTGACGGTGAACATATCCAAGAAAATGCGTCTCCGCTTTTGGACGAGACACGTAAGTTACACGACACCAACGATGCGGTTGATATGCGCGCATTGTGGGCAGGGGACCTGGCGAATGAATTCGCGCAAAATACGGTAACTGGCACCGCTGCGCTCGCGTTGTGGACGCTGAAAGCCGCACCAGATTTTGCGGCCGCACACTCCATGGCACAAGGCCTTTGGGCCACCCGACACGAAAACGGATAAAAGGACGTCACACATGAAAACTTTCCCGATGTTCTTGCAAATGGCTGGCCGTAAGGTTGTGATCGCTGGCGGCGGTGAGCAAGCTGCTCAAAAAACCAGATTGATGCTCAAGACCAAAGCGCAAATCGTGATTTTGGCGGATGGGTTGGATGATGAGCTAGACGCTCTTGTCCAAGAAGGGCGCGTGGTTTGGATCAACGATGTGATCACGCCAGCATCCTTTGAAAACACGGCCTTGGTGTTCATTGCGACAGGATGCCCTGCTGTTGATATGGCTTTGCATTGTTTGGCAAAAACAGCCGGCGCGACTGTAAATGTTGTCGACCAGCCAGATCTGTGTGACGCGATCACCCCGTCAATTGTTGATCGTGATCCCGTTGTTGTTGCAATCGGGACAGAAGGGACTGCGCCAGTTTTAGCGCGCCAGATCAAGACCCAATTGGAACAGGTTTTAGAGCCACGCCTTGGCGATCTAGCGGCGCTCGCGGGTCGATTGCGTGGCGCTGCCGCAGCTCGGTTGGCACCACGTGCACGACGCGATCTGTGGCGGTGGGTGTTTGCAGACGCTCCGCGGCAGGCCCATGCAAGAGGTGCCCATCGCGATACGGCGCAGATGATCAAGACAGCCATTCAAACGGGGGAATTCGGTGCAAGCTCTAAGGGAAGCGTCGCTTTGGTGGGGGCAGGCCCCGGGGCCAAAGACTTGATCACTTTGCGCGGCGTCCAACGCCTGCAAGAAGCGGACGTGATTTATTATGATCGTTTGGTCGACCCCGAAATTCTAGAACTCGCTCGGCGCGATGCAGAACGGGTTTTGGTTGGCAAAGCTCCTGGATGCCACAGCTGGCCTCAGGAAAAGATCACGCAAACACTCGTACAGGCCGCAAAACGTGGCCAGCGGGTTGTGCGCTTGAAATGTGGTGATCCCGCAATCTTTGCGCGCAGTTGCGAAGAAATCTCCGCATTTGAAGAGGCAGATGTTGCGTTCGAGATCGTGCCCGGTGTGACCTCAGCCAGTGGTGCATCAGCATCTGCATTGGAGCCATTGACCGAACGCGATGAGATCGACACATTGGTGATGACGTCTGGGCATCTTTCGACCGGCTACGCGTTGCCTAAATGTGTGAAGGAAATGCGACCGGGAATGTGCGTCACGCTTTATATGGCCGTTGGCGTTGCTCAAGAACTCTCTGATTTTTTCCAAGGTAAGCCAGAAAAGAACGATATTTTGGTAACCGTGGTTGCCAATGCGCAGTCTGAAAATGAAATTGTTTTTCAAACAGACTTGGGCGCGCTGGTTAAAAAGTTAGCTGAGCATTCTATAGAGAACACTGCGATACTAACATTGAAATGGCGGAAATCGGCGGCTTTGAAAGCGCTGGAAGAAAAGAGCTATTCAGCCATAGCGTGATAAAGAGCGTCACCTTTCCAAAGGTGGCTGACCTGTTTGCGTAAAATTTACGCACAAAATTTGTGCCTTCAGTGGAATTGCGAGAAATTCGGGCTAAAAGTCAAAAAACCTTGATGCGGGGATGTCGGTTCTTCCAAAAAAATAGCAAAGTGTCGCGACCCTAAATACCAGAATCCCAATGATTGCGCAAAAAATCGAAACAGATGACATAACATTCCAGCGTGCTGCGGGGCATCTGGAAATTGCTGTTTCATGCGATGATCTGAACAAGACCCGCCTTGTTGATTTACGTGAAGAGGGATCGTTTCGAGCGATCTTTCCGCAAAGCCACAACGGTGATTTTACCTCTGTTATTTTGAACACATCTGGCGGGGTAACCGGTGGGGATCGGTTCCGTGTGGAAGCTCGCGCTGATGTGGGGGCACAGCTGACCCTTACCACGCAGGCCGCGGAACGTGTTTATGCCGCAATTGGTCGTGATGCGGGAATGGTGCGTACGAAGTTACACGTTGCTGCCGGGGCTCAAATCAGTTGGTTGCCGCAAGAAACTATCCTTTTTGACAACGCATTTTTAGATCGGCGTCTGGATGTGGATTTAGCACCTGATGCACGGTTTTTAATGGTTGAGCCGTTGATTTTTGGCCGCACTGCGTCTGGCGAAACTGTGAGACACGCGAACCTAAAAGACCGCGTGTCTATCCGGCGCGACGGGCGTGCTGTCTATTTGGATGGGATCACGATGCAAGGCGATCTTGCTGAGATGTTGTCTCATACGAGCATTGCCAATGATGGCTGTGCGCTCGCGACAATCGTTCTTTGCGGACCTGATGCTGAGCGCGCGCTCGATCCTGTTCGGCAACTGCTTGGCCCCTTAAGTGGTGCAAGCCTGCAGTCCCCCGACATTCTTGTTGTACGAAGCGTCGCTGAGGATGGTTTTGCGCTACGCAAAGCGATCCTGCCAATTCTTGATTATCTCACACATTCTGCCATGCCGAAAAACTGGAGGCTCTAACCCATGAAGCTCACCCCTCGAGAAAAAGATAAACTTCTGATCGCGATGGCCGCTGAAGTTGCGCGAAAGCGCCTGAGCCGCGGTGTTAAATTGAACTACCCTGAAGCGATTGCTCTGATCTCTGATGCGGTTGTTGAAGGCGCACGTGATGGCCGCTCCGTCGCGGATATGATGCAAGCGGGCGCACATGTTGTGACGCGCGATCAATGCATGGATGGGATTGCCGAAATGATCCACGACGTGCAGGTCGAAGCAACCTTTCCCGACGGCACCAAGCTTGTCACCGTTCACAATCCAATCCGCTAGGAGACG
>JALZUL010000068.1 GCA_023301665.1 Ascidiaceihabitans sp. | reverse complement strand
TCATCTCAATTAGATTTTTAAAACAATTATGCAAAATCTAAAAAAATAATGCTTTGATGTTTCAAAAGAGTTGCTTAATGATTGTCTTTTACATATATTTTTCGAAGTTCTTTCCCGCTTCAATAATAATAAAACGCATTGCACATATGACCACTTTTATATTAAGAGTATGAACAAGTTATTAATAAGCACAATAGGTTACACAAGATGGTTCAACCAAACTTACAAGAGTTAAAAGAAAATTTCGATCTGTTTGATGATTGGGAGGAACGGTATAAATATTTGATAGATTTAGGGAAAAACCTTGAGCCTATGCCCGAAAGCCTGAAAACGGATGAAACCATCGTAAAGGGGTGCACGTCACGCGTTTGGTTAATATGTGAAACAAATGATAAATTTCAGTATCATTTTACTGCCGACAGTGACGCACACATTGTTAAGGGCCTTATTGCCATATTATTAAGTGCCTACGAAGGGAAGACGGCCGAAGAAATTGGCGCCGTTAATATTGATGATGCGTTTGAAGAAATTGGCCTTAATCAACATTTATCCCCCAACCGCCGCAATGGTTTTTTCGCTATGGTTGAGCGGGTGCGGGCGTTGAGTTCTTAGATTTTGCTTCTTCATCAGAGATTGCTGCGTCTTTACTTTTAATACTGGCCAGTATTTTACTAAACACCACATCGGCCTTTTCATGATAGGGGCCAATTAATTTGGCCTCTGTCGTCATGACCGAATTTTGGCCCACCCAAATTTGTGCGTTGTAAATTGAATTTTGCTTACCCCGTTTAGCAGATCCCAAGAGGGAGCCTCTGCGATATGTTTCTTCTTGGGTTGTATTAATCTCTTGTTCGGTAATATCGGCGCGTTTCACCATGCCATTGAGGGCAAGTGATATAACACGTTCAGAGTAGGCTTCATATTTTGCCGCGTCTGATGGCACGCATGTTACGCTGACCTCTATGGTCGTTGTCACATCATATACCATGGTATAGCTGGTGAGGTTGGTGCATCTTGTGTTTGAGCCTGCTTCACATCGTTTTGTTGCAAATGGTTTTTCAGGGAAAACCATTTCAAAATCACAAGTTGCTGGCGCATATCTAAACTCACCTTCGTCCAAAGCGTTATCAGCCAAAATATCGGAAAGTGCTTTAATTTGCCCATCTTGGGCAAGTGATGGGAAGGGCAGGGCAATCGTCATTACAAGCATCAGTGACGCAACCCAAATTTTTGATATTAAGGTAATGCGCTTGTGATGTGCTCTGCAATGACGTGATATTTTATGCATCTCTATTCCATGTTTGCGGGTCAGCAGGCAACTTTTCGTTTTCATTTGTTCTTTTGACTTCATGTGAATCTGTACCTGTGACATACCAAATATAGGGGATGCCTTTTTTATCTGCATATTTAAAATGTTTGTCCCATTTCTTAACCGTATCAAATACTTCAACATTATTACCATTTTGACGAAGCTGTTGCGCGGTTTGTTGTGCAACCTCACGAAGCTCTTTATCTTCGGTATAAACCAAAACATGCGTTGGGGATTTCGGGCCAATATTTAACAGTTCAGGTCTTGATTGGCGAATAACATCAAACAAACGAGAAAAGCCAATAGATATACCAACACCAGGCAGTTTCTTATTAATAAAAGTGCCCGCCAAATCATCGTAACGTCCACCACCTGCGACAGAGCCAAAGTTGCGCTTTCGGCCCTTTTCATCAAGGATCTCAAACGTCAATTCAGCTTCATACACAGGGCCAGTGTAATAGCCCAAGCCACGCACAACCGATGGATCGATCTCAATCCGGTCAGGGCCATACCCGCCAGCCGCTAACAAATCAGAAATCGTTTGCAGCTCTTCAACGCCCTTGATGCCTGTGGCTGATCCTTGCACCAATTCCATCAAACGCGCGACGGTTTCAGCACCGGTGTCGCGTTTGGCCTGCATAAAGCCCATCACGATATCAGCCTGCGCATCCTCTAAGCCCGCACCGTCTGTATAGTCGCCACTGTCGTCTTTACGTCCCTTACCCAGCAAGGCACGCACCCCATCAGGACCAAGGCGATCCAGCTTATCAATCGCACGTAAAACGATACCGCGCTCATCGGCGAATTTTTCGGGGTCTTTGGGGTCTAAAACACCGGCAACCTCCATCACACCATTCAAGACCTTGCGGTTGTTCACACGCACCACGTAATCGCCACGCGGAATGCCAACGCTTTCCAAGGTATCAGACAACATCGCGCAAATCTCTGCATCTGCTGCCATCGACGCGGAACCAACGGTATCCGCATCACATTGATAAAACTGACGAAAGCGTCCGGGGCCGGGCTTTTCATTGCGCCAAACCGGACCCATCGCGTAACGGCGATATGGGTTGGGCAATTCATTGCGGTGTTGGGCATAAACACGGGCCAGTGGGGCCGTCATGTCATACCGCAAAGCCAACCAATCACCGGGCTTGTCGTTCTCGCTATCCTCTTGCCACGCAAAGACACCCTCGTTCGGGCGATCCACATCCGGCAGGAATTTTCCAAGCGCCTCAACCTTTTCAACAGCACTGCTTTCCAAAGCATCAAAACCATATCGATGATACACATCAGCAATCGCTTTTAGCATCTCACCACGTTGTGTGACTTCGGTGCCGAAATAGTCGCGAAAGCCTTTTGGCGTTTCTGCCTTAGGGCGCTGAGGTTTTTTAGGCTTGGCCATAGCGTGTTCCTTTGGGAAGAGCCCTGTTGTTAGGACTCGGGCACGCTTTATCCGATGGGGCCAAAGGGGGCAAGGATAAG
Source organism: Ascidiaceihabitans sp. (assembly GCA_023301665.1). GTDB lineage: Bacteria > Pseudomonadota > Alphaproteobacteria > Rhodobacterales > Rhodobacteraceae > Ascidiaceihabitans. The sequence continues at coordinate 4,251 of JALZUL010000068.1, read as the reverse complement.
GGGCCATCAATCAAGAACTGATACTGCAAAGCATTGTGAACCCCGCCTAAAATCGGTAGGTGAACAACATCGCCTGAAAGAGGAAGCAGACATGGAAAAGCTGGAAGAAGACATCGCACATCTGACCCGCACGGTCGAAGATTTGTCTGACATCGTCGCCAAACAAGAGGGCGAGATCGCAACACTCACCCGTCGGGTGTTCATGCTGATGCAGCGCGAAGGTGAACGCGAAAACAGCCAAAACGGCGGTGTTTTCGTGGGTGACGAGCGCCCGCCACACTATTAAATCACGTGACTTTCTAACCCGCTAAACAGCGCGGCTATGGCACCTTAATTGCGGCCGCAACAACAACACCATCGTGTAGCAAAATATCCGACCACCGCGCATTGTCAGTGAACTTCTCATAGGTGCTGATAAAGGCGGTATTGCGCTCAAGCGTACTAATCTTAGAACCACACGGCTTGCCTTTGCCTACCTTACAAACCGATGATTTCACCTTTTCATAGGCTTCATCCGTTGTGGAATAAGGATACGATTTACTCGGCAATCCATAGCGCAGTTGTTCGTGGGTCTCAGGTGATCCAAACACTGCCAAAGCTGCCGTAAATTGGCGTGCGCAATTGTCGGTAAAACCAGTCACATAAAATGTGCGCGGCCCTGCTGAGTCTGGCGCACTGTCATACAAAGAAAACCCGCGTCCCTTTTTTTCAGGTGCAGTAGCAACACGTTTGCCAAGTAAATTGCTATTATTCACATCGCACATCCGCGCGATTTCACCATAAGGCAAGACAGTGCCGAATGCCACAGAACGAGCATCAGGGCCACTTCGCACGTCCGGCTTTTGTGACCGGCCAAACAACCCGCGCCGTTTCTTTGGCTCAGCAAGGGCGCGGGGCTCTGGTGTCTCAATCAACTCAGATGTCAAAGACGCTGTGCGCACAGTCTCAGGTGCGCCTTCAACAGGCTGCAAAATCCCCAACAACCCGCGACGTTTTTCCGGCTCTATCAATTCAGATGTCGCGGTGTCTTCCGCTATCGGCTCTTCGGCGCTGGCGACAACCAAGGCTTCGGCACTGCCTTCAGCAGGTTCCGCGGCTTCAGCAACAATCAAAGCCTTCGGTGCCTCAACCACGGGCTCTTTTTGGGCGGCCGCAGCACGGCGTAACCAACCCCCAATACCAGTCGTTTTTGCCGGCGACACATCGGCGACCGCCTCATCAATAGGCGCAGATAGGTTTTCTTGTGGATCAAGAGATGCCAAAGCATCATCCGTCGCAATAGGCGCAACAGCGGCGCCCGTCAGCGCAACATCTGTGGCGATACCCGCCTCAACAGGACGTGATTGTGGGCGCAGCTCACCGCTATCGGTTTTTAACAGTCGCGACAAAATACCATCCGTTGGTGACACATCATCACTATCGGGCAGAGCCTGCGCAACCGATGTCTCATCCGCAGCTTCAATATCATCAATTCGGTCAAAACTGGCCAAAGGATCGCTGCAAGCCGCCAAAGACATCATGCCGAAAAGAAAGAAAGAATTGCGCACGCTTGTAGCCTTTTAAACTCAGTTAAGCGTTTATTAACGCAGCCAAGGCCGCCCTGTCTAGCAAAGGCTTGGTTAACAGCAAGGTGTTATAGGCAAAAGACGGCTCAAAGGTCTTCGACTTCCAGCACCCCCATCAAAGATTTAATGGCCCCTTTGATTTGCGGGTTCACAGGAAAATCCTGACCTAAATCAATCTCGACCTCACCGGGCAGCGAGGAATCCATCAAACAAAACTGAACCGGCCCGCGCCCTGCATTTTTGGCCGCTTTCACAGCCCCCTCAAGCACATTGGCAACCGCCTCGATCGCACCAACCTCTTCGACGAACACTTTGATCCCCATCCCACCAACATCGGCCACAGCCGTATCAATCGGCGCAATCGAACGCGCCAAAAGCTTGAGCTGCTCGCTCTCCATTGTTGCCTCGACAGTCACAATGACCTTCGCACCCGTCACCAAATGGTCCTGAGCTTTCTCTAGGGTATCCGAGAAAATCGTGATTTCGTAACCACCTGTCGTGTCCGACAACTGAGCAAACGCAAACCGGTTCCCACGCGCAGATTTACGGATTTGAACCCCTGCAACGACCCCTGCAAGCTTGGCGTTCTTGGCCCCTTTGCGTTCAACATCCGCGTGAACCTGATCCAACGTCTCAACGTTCTTGCGCTTCAAGGCGCCCATGTAGTCATCCAGTGGATGGCCAGAAAGATAAAAACCGACCGCTTTAAACTCTTCGCTCAAACGCTCGGCCGGCAACCAATCATCCATCGGAACGATACGCGGTTCGGGCAAATCATCCCCCGCCTCACCAAACAACGATACTTGATTGCTGTTCTTTTGTTCGTGGATCGCCGCCGAATAGCCAACCAACCCCTCCAAAGCATCAAAAACACGGCGGCGATTTGGATCAAGCTGGTCAAAGCCCCCTGCCCGCGCCAGCATCTCAAGGGGGCGTTTACCTACGCGCTTAAGATCCACGCGACGCGCCAAATCAAACAGGGTCGCAAATGGCTTATCGACACCATCAACTTTGCGCCCTTCGGTGATCAACTTCATCGCCTCAACACCCACGTTTTTCAACGCGCCCAGCGCATAGACCAACGCGCCCTCAACAACCTTAAACGTCGCATCCGAGCGGTTCACACAGGGCGGCACCCACGGCAACTCAAGGCGCTTGCGCACCTCTTCAAAATAAACCGCCAGCTTGTCCGTTAGATGGATATCGCAGTTCATCACACCAGCCATAAATTCGACCGGATGGTTCGCCTTGAGCCAAGCGGTTTGGTAACTCACAACCGCATAGGCCGCCGCGTGCGATTTGTTAAAGCCGTAGTTCGCAAATTTCTCGAGCAAATCGAAAACCTCAGAGGCTTTCTTTTTGTCGACGCCATTCTCCATCGCGCCCTTTTCAAACTTAGGGCGTTCCTTGGCCATCTCTTCGGCGATCTTCTTACCCATCGCACGACGCAACAGGTCAGCACCGCCAAGCGAATAACCCGCCATGACCTGAGCGATCTGCATAACCTGTTCTTGGTAAACAATAATCCCTTGGGTTTCTTCCAGAATATGATCAATCAACGGGTGCACAGACTCGCGTTCTTTGACCCCGTTCTTTACCTCACAATAGGTCGGAATGTTCTCCATCGGGCCAGGACGATAAAGCGCCACCAAGGCCACGATGTCTTCAATACACGTGGGCTTCATCCGCTTTAGGGCATCCATCATGCCGCTGGATTCCACCTGAAATACCGCAACAGTCTTGGCATTGGCGTAGAGCTTATAAGACACCTTATCATCCAGCGGAATGGTCGAAATATCATCGATCAACCCTTGAGGCGGCTCAAACAATTCATTGCCCTGCGCATCAATATGAAGGTGACGCCCAGACGATTTGATCTGGTCCACAGCGTTCTGAATAACGGTCAGGGTCTTAAGACCCAGAAAGTCGAATTTCACCAAACCAGCCTGTTCGACCCACTTCATATTGAACTGGGTTGCGGGCATGTCAGAACGGGGATCTTGGTACAGCGGCACCAGCTCGTCCAACGGGCGATCACCAATCACAACACCCGCCGCGTGGGTCGATGCATTGCGCAACAGGCCCTCGACCTGTTGGCCGTAATCGAGCAGACGGGCCACGACCTCTTCGTTCTTGGCTTCTTCACGCAAGCGCGGCTCGTCGGAAAGCGCTTTTTCGATTGAAACCGGTTTTACCCCTTCGACAGGGATCAGCTTGGACAAGCGATCAACTTGCCCATAAGGCATCTGTAAAACACGACCAATATCGCGCACCGCCGCTTTGGACAAAAGCCCACCAAAGGTGATGATTTGCCCAACCTTATCGCGCCCGTACTTCTCTTGTACGTAGCGAATGACCTCTTCGCGTCGGTCCATGCAAAAGTCGATGTCAAAGTCGGGCATCGAAACACGTTCAGGGTTCAAGAACCGCTCAAACAGCAATTGGTAGCGCAGTGGATCAAGATCGGTGATCAACAATGCATAAGCCACCAATGATCCCGCACCAGAACCACGCCCCGGCCCCACAGGAATACCCTCGTCCTTGGACCATTTGATAAAGTCAGCAACGATCAAGAAATAGCCGGGGAACCCCATGCCCTCGATGATCTTGAGCTCAAAATCTAGGCGCGCTTCGTATTCCGACACCTCAACCGCGTGCGGAATGATAGACAGGCGATACTTCAAGC
>JALZUL010000067.1 GCA_023301665.1 Ascidiaceihabitans sp. | reverse complement strand
GGGTGTTTGGAACACGCGGGAAATGCCCATTTGGTTGATCTCGAACGGCTTGCGACCCAAGACAGATTGACCGTCAAATGTCACAGAGCCAGTGTCAGGGATCAGCTTCCCAACCAAGCAGTTGAGAAGGGTGGATTTGCCAGCGCCATTTGGCCCGATGATCGCATGGACCGAATTCTCGGCCACACTCAGGTTCACATCGCCCAAGGCTTGAAGGCCGCCAAACCGTTTGCCCACGTTTTTTACTTCAAGGATACCCATTGTTTTGCTCCTTATTCCGCAGGTGTTTTTTTGCTGTCAGGCGCGTCGTCCGCCGTCTTGCGTTTGAACAACTTGATCAATCTTTGACCGCCTTCAACCAGACCGCCTGGCAAGAAGATGATGACCATCATGAACAAGAGACCCAATGTCAGGTGCCAGCCTTTGCCAACAAAGTAGTGCAAGATCCCAACAATGAAGTTCTCCAAGCCGTCCGGTAAGAAAGAAAGCCACTGGTGCAAGATACCGTCGTTGATCTTGGACAAGATGTTCTTGAAGTACTCGTTGAAGCCAGCGCCAACGATTGGTCCGATCAACGTACCAACACCGCCCAAGATTGCCATGATCACGATCTCACCAGAAGCTGTCCAGTGCATACGCTCAGCACCTGCAAGTGGATCCATTGAGGACAGCAAGCCGCCTGCAAGACCCGCATACATGCCTGAGATAACAAAGGCCGCAAGTGTGTATGGTTTTGTGTTTAGGCCAGTGTAGTTCATCCGCTGTTGGTTCGATTTCACAGCTCGCAGCATCATGCCGAAAGGGGAGCGGAAGATACGGATTGAAATGTAGAACGAGATCAACATGAGAATACCAGCAACGTAGTAACCAACGTTAAAGGTAAACAACCATCCGCCGACGACCCAGTCATAGCTGTCGCGCATAGCCAACCCAAACAGGTTGGTGACAGGCAAGGCCCCATTCGCGGCAGCAGCACCGTCCAATACGCGTGGATCATTTAGCGCCAGTTGCAGGCCAGTTTCACCGTTGGTCAGGTTATAGCTAGACGCTGGATTACCCAAAACCGAGTAGGCCAGGTTGTATGACATCTGAGCAAAGGCAAGCGTTAGGATCGAAAAGTAGATACCTGAGCGGCGTAAGCTGACGTAGCCAATCAGCAGGGAGAAGATACCAGCAACAATCATCGAGAGGATGATTGCCGGAACAATGTTCATGCTAAGAAGCTTGAACATCCATACGGCAGCGTATGAGCCTATGCCTAGGAAGGCTGCGTGCCCAAAGGACAAGTAGCCGGTTAGGCCAAACAGGATGTTAAACCCAATGACAAGGATGCCAAAGATTACAAACCGCTGCATCAGATCGGGATAACCCGCGTTAAACATTTGCGCCATTGAAGACCCTTGGGGGAAGGGGTTCAGGATGAAGGGAGCGAGCATAACCATCAACGTCACGATGACGAACAATAGGGTGTCGCGTTTATTAAGTTTTAACATGTTCTTATTCCTCCATCACGCCTTTGCGACCCATAAGGCCACGGGGACGCGTCAGAATGATAATGATTGCGACAAGGTAGATGATGATTTGGTCGATGCCTGGGATGAAGGCTTTGATCTCGTTCATAGATGCGAAAGCTTCTAAGATACCTAGCAAAAATCCAGCCAAAACCGCACCGGGCAAGCTGCCCATACCGCCGACAACAACAACAACAAAGCTAAGAACCAAGAAATCCATGCCCATGTGATAGTTAGGCGAATTGATCGGAGCGTACATTACGCCTGCAAGACCAGCCACGACTGCGGCAATTGCGAACATGATGGTAAATCGCTTGTCGATATTGATACCGAGTAGGCCAACCGTCTCACGGTCTGCCATGCCAGCCCGTACAACCATGCCAAAAGTGGTGAATTGCAGGAAGGCGAATACTGCGGCGATGATCAAAGCAGAGAAACCAAAGTATACCATACGCCAGTAGGGATAGATGATTGCGTTGGCTTCATACCCTAAGTAGGTGCCGAAATCGAACGACCCACGAAAGGCGTCAGGCGCCGGTGTCGGGATCGGGTTCGCACCATAAATAGCTTTGATGATTTCTTGCAAAACAATAGCAAGACCAAAGGTCACAAGGATCTGATCAGCGTGGGGGCGCTTGTAAAAGTGTTTGATCAATCCGCGTTCCATGATGAAACCAGCGGCCGCCATGATTGGAATGGCAAAGATGATGGCCAGCGGGACAGACCAATCGATGATGCTGGCGCCCATCTCAGGGCCAAACCAATTCTCAACGATTGGCGTCTTAATCTGGGCAGGGTTGCCTAGAAAATCCGTCTTTTCTGGATCAATTGTGATCGTGGAAAGGTTCAAGACGCGCTGTAACGTGACAGCACAGAATGCCCCGATCATGAACAAAGCGCCGTGGGCGAAATTTACAACGCCCAAAGTGCCAAAAATGAGTGTCAGCCCCAACGCAATCAGCGCATAGGCAGAGCCCTTGTCGAGCCCGTTTAGAATTTGAAGAAGGATTTGATCCATGGTCCCCACCGATAATTTCTTAAAGGCCCCCTCGCAGATGCGAGGGGGTCAATATTTTGTTTTCATTGTGAAAAGTTGATTTGCAAAGCCGATTGGATTGGCTTTGCAAGATGCGCTTATGCGCCTGGGTTACATGCGCCCAAAGCACCGCCAGCGAACATCGGGTGATCTGGTGCATAAGTAACTTGGCTTGTTGGTGTGACTTCCACAACTTCGAGAAGATCGAACTCGGATGTTGGGTTTTCTTTACCACGAACAACCAGAACGTCTTTGAAGCACTGGTGGTCTTCGGCACGGTAAAGTGTCTTGCCGTTGCCCAAACCGTCGAATTCGTAACCTTCGAGAGCTTCGACGATACCGCATGGGTTGAATGTACCCGCGCGTTGCGCTGCGTCTGCGTACAGAAGCGTTTGGCAATATACAGTGTGTGCCGCCTGTGATGGTGGGAAGCCGTATTTCGTACCAAAGGATTTAACAAAGGCTTTTGAACCTTCATCAGACAAAGACCAGTGCCAGTTTGTGGAACCGTGGATGCCTTTAACGTTTGCGCCCGCACCTTTCGCCATCAGGCGAGAGTAAAGTGGAACAACGATTTCAAAGTTCTTGCCGTTTACGACTTTGTCGCGCAGGCCAAACTGTACAGCGTTGGTCAAAGAGTTAACCATGTTCCCGCCGTAGTGGTTCAGAACCAGAACGTCAGCACCAGAGTTTAGAACTGGAGCAATGTAGGAAGAGAAGTCAGTAGAAGCCAAAGGCGTGCGCACTTTGTTAACCGTGTTCCAGCCCAAAGCTTCGGTAGAAGCTGCGATGGATTCTTCTTGTGTCCAGCCCCATGTGTAGTCAGCCGTCAGGTGGTAAGCGTTACGGTCTTTACCGTATAGCGTTTCCAAAACCGGAGCCAAAGCTGCACCAGACATGAAACCGTTAAAGAAGTGACGGAAGCCGTTGGCTTTCTTGTCTTTACCAGTTGTGTCGTTTGAGTGTGTAAGGCCGGCCATAAAGATAACGCCAGCTTCTTGGCATAGTCCTTGGACAGCAATCGCAACACCAGAAGAAGAGCCGCCAGTGATCATCACTGCGCCGTCTTTTTCGATCATGGATTTCGCAGAGGCGCGCGCCGCGTCAGATTTAGTCTGCGTGTCGCCTGTTACGAATTCGATCTTCTTACCCAAGACGCCGTTACCGGTCAGTTCTTTGGATGAGAATGTGTTCATCATGCCGCCGTCGCCACCGCCGTTAAGGTGCTCAACTGCCAGCTCATAAGCGCGCAGTTCGTCAGCACCCTCATCAGCATATGGCCCAGATTGTGGAACGTTAAAGCCAAGCGTTACAGAAGAACCCGTTGGTTCGTTTGTGTAAGCCGCTGCGGAAGACGCTGTGAAGATCGTTGGTGTTGCAAAGCCTGCGCCTGCAATTGCACCATTTTTGATCAAGCCACGACGTGTCAGGTTTGATTTGGACATAAATATCCTCCCTTATGTTGAAATGTACGACTGGTTCTCCTCAGTAGCAGCCGTACGCGCATTTTCCATGCAAAGTCAGTATGGCGCGCGTTTGGAAAATTGCGCAATAAGTGCCTTGAAAATCACACTTATTTTGTAAATAACTGCACAGAGATAGTGGCAATTTTGTAAATTTCATTATGCCGCGGCGCGGAAAGCCGTTGAAAACGCGGTAAATTACCTTGTGAATGGGAGAAAACGATAATGGCGAGAGAAGGCCTAACAGGCAGTCGTATCCGCGAAAGGCGGACAATTGCGGGTCTGAAACAGGCGGATCTCGCTCAACAAATCGGCATCTCGGCGTCATATCTCAATTTGATCGAACATAACCGTCGCAGAATCGGTGGGAAGTTATTGCTCAACATTGCCGCGACATTAGGGGTCGAGGCGTCGGCTTTAACCGAAGGGGCGGAGGCTGCATTGATTGCGAACCTGCGCGAAGCGGGAACAGATGCCAATCTATCTCAAGCCGAGTTAGAGCGTGCTGAGGAATTTGCTGGCCGTTTCCAGGGTTGGGCAGAAGTATTGTCCAATGCCCATCGCCGCATCGGAACACTAGAACGCACAATCGAGACGCTCTCGGACCGTCTGGCACATGACCCAAAGCTCGCGGCGTCTGTGCATGAATTACTTTCAACCGCTGCTGCGATCCGTTCGACGGCCTCCATTCTGGCTGATGATAAAGACATCACCCCAGAGTGGCGGGACCGATTTCACGGTAACTTGGATCAAGACAGCCGTCGCCTTGCGGACAGTTCAAAGGCGTTGGTCACCTATTTGGATGCGCATGAAGGCGAAAGCCCGGTTCAATCTATTAGTTCGCCCCAAGAAGAGGTCGAAGCCTTTTTTGAGGCAAACGCTTATACGTTCGCTCATCTCGAGCAGGGTGAGGTAACTGTGAAAGATGTTGTTTCAGGCTCAGACCAGCTGAGTTCGGTGGCCGCTCGCCATATTGCAACGGGAGTTCTACAGCAGGTCGTTGCCGATGCACGTGTCGTGGCATTGGGTGACTTAAACCAAGAAATTGAGCGGCAGGGTTTAGATCCTGTTAAATTGGCCGAGCATTTTGGCACGAGTGTTTCGTTGATTTTGCGCAGGATCGGCGCATTGCCTGATCTCAAGGCGGGTCTTGTGGTGTGCGATAGGTCAGGAAGTCTCTTATTTCGTAAAGCGACAGCCGGTTTTGCCATTCCGCGGTTTGGGGCGGTTTGTCCACTTTGGCCGCTTTTCGACGCGCTTGGTCATACCGGTCAGGTTTTGCGTCGCAGCGTGGTGCAGGCGGGCCGTCGTGATACTGAATTTGAGTGCTTTGCAGTTGCAGAACCTGCTGTGGTGCAGGGGTATAACACATTACCGTTGCTGCAAGCGACGATGTTGGTTGTGCCAAGCAAACCTACTGATGGACATGAAGGGGAAGATGTCGATGAAATAGGTTCGACATGTCGTGTCTGCGCCAAGTTGAGTTGTCCAGCACGTCGCGAACCCTCAATTTTAAGCGAGGGGTTCTAAGGCCTTTTGACAGAACCGAAAAAAGTAGGGATAACTGGCACAAGTTCATAGCGGTTCAAAAAACGACAACATTAAGATTGTCTTGGGGCGCTTTGAATAAAGGGGGGAAGTGAACATGGGAAAACGTGTTCTATTGGTTGAAGACGAACCAAACATTATTGAAGCGATAAGATTTCTGCTAAGCCGAGAGGGTTGGCAGGTCGAAACACATTCCGATGGCGCAACTGCCGTAGAGCGTGTGCAAGACCTGCAACCGGACTTGTTGATGCTTGATCATATGTTACCAGGTAAGAGTGGCTTGGATATATTGACCGAATTACGGGCTGATGCGCAGTTTAGTGGTTTACCTATCTTGATGTTGACCGCGCGCGGACAAATGCGAGATCGCGCGCAAGCTGAAGCTGCTGGAGTAAGCCGTTTCATGACCAAACCGTTTTCAAACACACAAGTCTTGGCAGCGGTCCGAGACCTGACTAGCCTTTAAACGATGGTAAATGAACTGACCCCACCGGTTTTTCTAGAGCGACGTAGTTATCGACAACGTCGGATGATGGATGCGGTACGTTTATTGCCGCTGATTGGCTTCGTTTTATGGTTGTTTCCGACGCTTTGGTCTGTGCCCGGTGAAAATGCTCAAGAAGCAGTGCCTTTGTCACGCGCAATCATTTATGTGTTTGGGGTTTGGGTTTGCTTGATCTTTTCAGGTGGAGTGATGTGGCGGTTTTTAGTCGCCGGAACAGACAAAACTGATGCTTCATTAACAAATCCAAGTACCGAACCAGAATGACGTCGTCAGTTAATCTACTGATTGGGGTCTGTCTGACCTATGTGGCTGTCTTGTTTTCCGTTGCATTCGGGGCAGAGCGCGCTTCCGTGCGTGGCCTTGGCAATTGGCTGCGTTCGCCCTTGGTCTATACCCTGTCTCTCTCCGTTTATTGTACCGCTTGGACATTCTACGGGGCGGTTGGTTATGCTGCCCGTTCTGGGATGGAGTTCGTCACAATCTATCTTGGGCCATCGTTGGTGATGATTGGATGGTGGTGGGTTTTGCGCAAGTTGGTTCGGGTGGGACGTACCCAACGGGTCACCTCGGTCGCTGATTTGATCTCGTCGCGTTACGGTAAATCCAACGGGCTTGCTATAATTGTGACGGTTATGGCCGTTATCGGAGTGACCCCATATATCGCGTTGCAATTACAGTCTGTTACGTTGTCTTTGTCGATCTTCTCGGATCCTTCAGGTTTAACAGACGGCGGCATTAACCTACGCTCTTCGGGGTTTTGGGTTGCGCTTGGTCTCGCGCTCTTTACCGTCTTGTTTGGCACACGCAATCTAAACGCCAATGAACGCCACGACGGTGTCGTTATCGCAATTGCGGTTGAAGCGGTGGTAAAGCTACTTGCCCTACTTGCCGTCGGTATCTTTGTCGTTTGGGGTATTGCCGGCGGTGTTGGCGAGATGATGACACGTATCGACAATTCTGCGATTGGAGAGTGGCAAGTTGATGGCAGCCGGTGGACGGCTTTGACAGTGTTGTCAGGGGCTGCTTTCTTGTGCCTGCCTCGGATGTTTCAAGTTCTGGTCGTTGAGAACGATGACGAGCGGCATCTCCACATCGCGTCTTGGGCTTTCCCAATCTACCTAATGCTGATGAGCTTGTTCGTGCTGCCAATTGCGGTTATCGGCCTTGATCTATTGCCAAGCAACGCTAATCCCGACCTGTTTGTACTGACGATCCCATTGTCACAGGATCAAGATGGGCTTGCGATTTTGAGCTTTTTAGGCGGTTTTTCATCGGCAACGTCGATGGTCATTGTTGCGACATTGGCGCTTTCTACAATGGTATCCAACCACGTGGTCATGCCGATCTGGCTATCCCTGCAGGGTAAAGGGGCAACGGTTTCCGGTGATGTGCGCGACGTTGTGTTGTTTTCTCGGCGGATATCGATCCTTGTCATCATTGCCCTTGGTTATCTTTACTTTCTTGTGTCTGGCGGCAGTGGTGCATTGGCGGCGATTGGTTTGATCTCGTTTACCGGCGTGGCACAGTTCCTACCCGCTATGCTTGGTGGGATTTTCTGGCGCGGGGCAACACGCATTGGCGCTTTATGCGGATTGTTGGTTGGCTTCGCAGTTTGGATTTACGCATCCCTCTTGCCAAGCTTTGGCGCAGACGTGGTGATGAGCCAAGCGCTTTTGAATGACGGTCCTTTAGGCATTGAATGGCTGCGACCTCAAGCTTTGTTTGGTATCCAAGGGATAGACCCAACGGTGCATGCGGTTCTGTGGTCATTGTTCTTGAATACAACCTCTTTTGTCATGGGATCATTGTTTTCGTTCCCCAAGCCACTGGAGCGCCTTCAGGGCGCACAATTCGTGAATATTTTTGCCCACTCTGGGCATGCGCGTGGATGGAGTGGCTCTGTCGCGGAGAGTGAAGATTTGATGGTTATGGCCCAACGCATACTGGGTGCCACAGAAGCGCAAACGCTGTTTCGGACTGAGGCGCGCAAGCAAGGACAGGTTGGGCATTTGCCTGAACCAACACCTGATTTCTTACAACGCTTAGAACGCGAGATGTCTGCCTCTGTTGGGGCCGCCACGGCGCATGCGATGATCAGTCAGTTGGTGGGGGGAACATCGGTTTCTGTACAGGATCTGATGGCGGTGGCCGATGAGTCTGCGCAAATGTTGGAA
>JALZUL010000066.1 GCA_023301665.1 Ascidiaceihabitans sp. | reverse complement strand
CAAAGATCTTTTTGACCTTGTTTGGGTCGGTGTCGAATGGGACGGTAAAGCGCAGTTTCATGATCACCCAATCACGAGAGAAGTTGGTGATTTTCGGGATCTCGCCGTAAGGGATCGTGTGTACCGGCCCTTTGTGGTGGCGCAGTTGCATAGAGCGGATCGAAATGTTCTCGACGGTGCCCATTGTGCCCTCAACCTCGACATATTCACCGGTGCGGAAGGCGTCATCGATGAGAAAGAAGATACCGGATACAACATCTGTAACCAGTTTTTGAGCACCAAAACCGATGGCCAAACCAGCGATACCAGCACCGGCTAAGAGTGGCGTGGTGTCGACCCCGATGTTGCCCAGCCCAAGCAGCAGGAACAAAACCACGATACCGGCGCGTGAGACGCCTAGAATAAGCGGCAAGACGGTTGAAAGCCTTGAGCCACCGGCACCGCCGCCATCGCCACCAACCTCATGAGCGTCAGGGTCGTGACCGGATGCGGTTTGTTCGGCTGCAAGTTGGCGGTTGATGTAAAGCGATACGATTTCGTAGATCAGGTAGCCGATGGCCATGATGACCAAGAATTTGATAAGGTTCGCGGCCAGTTGTGGACCAACCCCAGCGGTGGCGATGTTATTTGGGTTTAGCCCCCAGAAGCTGGCTATGGCCAGGATCACCATGCCAAAAACCACAACGCGGCCAATGCGGATATAAGATCGCTTGCTGGCGTGATACGCGCGTTCGGCAACAGGGCCTTCGCCTGTCATGACTGGTGCGAGGTGGCGTACTAATCCACGGATCAAAGTGTCCATCGCAGGTGCGAACAGCAATAAGATCATGGTTTTGTAGTGTGGTTGTTCGCGAAGTAGAGCGAAGTTGCCGTAGCTGACAACGATGTTGATTACCCACCAGACACCAATTGTGACGATGATCCCAAAGTAGGGGTACATGCGGGCCACGCGGTCCTCGGTTGCGGTGACGTCTGGATCACTGCCGCGCATCATGCTGACCATGTTGTCGCGGTATCTCCAGATTAGGCTGGCGAGGTAAATATGCGCCGTAAGGTTCAGCCAAAAGCCAAGCCGCGTCTCGCCCTGTGGCACGCCGTTAAATTCGTTGAATTGTAAGATTACGATTGAGAACCCCAGGAGAAAGACAAACCAGAAGTTATGGAACACCATGGCTTTGGCAGCTTTGTCGTCGACATTGAGCAGGCGGAATTTCGGATTGTTTGGTGCTACAAGGAACCGTGCAATGGCGACGGCGATCCGTGGGAAGCCGATAAAGTAGGGGGCCATAAAAAAGATAACAAAACCCAATCGGGGGGGCACAATGGCTTTGCCGATGAGCATCGCAGTGAAAATGAAGACCAAGACAGCGACAACTTCACGTGTGAGGCGCTGGGTGAGGAAGACAACAGTTTCACGTAATGTGATGTTGTTTGGGTCGATTGGCGGGCGGATTTGCCATTTTGTTATCAAACGGCGGAAAATTAGCTCTGCAACGATCGCACCAGAGAACATTACAATCACGTAGCCAAGCATTTTGAGCAGCCCGTCGCCGCCGATCCGACCATAGAAGGTGACGAAGGCTTCGGGTTGACGGGCAAAGAGCAGGGGCAATCGTTCGGTTGGGATGATCGCAGAGTTCAGAGCGCCAGTTGTGGCGTGATAAAAGAAGTCGTTGATTTGTTCGTCTTCGTCAACTTCGACAGCTTGGGTGTTCAACTGATCGAGCAGTAAGCCGCGCACTTCGCTATCAGAAAGGCGTGATATGAGAGCATTCGCAGCCTCTACTGTTAGGGGGTCAGGCAGCTCTACTTTGGCATCTACAGAGGAAGATCCTGTGCCAAACAAAGACTGGGCATTTGCATTTAGGGGCGCGGTGATGGCCATCGTAAGGAAGAGAGCCAATAGTTTTATGTAATGCATCGTTCAATCGTTCCCCCGAAATTCATCATACAAGTTAAACTCTCATTCAACGTGATTCTGCAATTGACTAAAAGCTTTGTCGATCTAGGGGGATTGAGGGCGTTCATGCCGTAAAAGCAATTAAAACGGTTCTGGCAAAAAAAAGGCCGAGCGCGAAGCTCGGCCAAGTCCAACAGGGAGGTGAAGGTGGGGCGCTGGTTAGCGCTCGCTGCCTTCATGAATTGAAATAGGGTCCGTAGAGCGCCCAATCAATGTGCAAAGTGACACAGGCAGCGAAAACCCGCTATGCGTTTTGTGCATATCTAAATTGTTTCTTTGCTTTTCAATGCTTTGCGGTATGCAATTATTTCATCTTGCACGAAGTCTCTGAAGGCGGAAATACGCTTGGACTGTCGCAATTCCTCGGGATAGGCCAAAAACACGGGCACTTCGGCCGACTCAATCTCGGGCAAAACCCGCACCAAGTCAGGAAAATCTTGAATGACATAGTCCGGTAGAATGCCGATCCCAAGGTTGTTTAGGACACCTTGCAGCACGCCGAAGTAGTTGTTCACGGTGAGTGTGGATTGCACATCGTGGGTCATCATTTCTTGTACAAGGCTCACGCTGGCACCCACTTGGGCAGAGTTTATGTTCTGGCAAATCAGGCGGTGATCTTGCATGTCTTCCATCTTTTCAGGGAAGTCATGGTCCTTGAGGTAGTCTTTGGTGGCGTAAGCGCGCATGCGTACACTCATCAAACGTTTGCGGATCAGATCGGCCTGAGACGGTTCTTTCATGCGAATGGCCACATCGGCTTCGCGCATGGGTAAATCAAGCACACGTTCCTCAAGCATAAGGTCAACGCGAAGATCTGGGTATTGCTCATAGAGCTTGGGCAGGCGAGGGGCCAACCATAGTGTGCCAAAGCCGGTGGTCGTGGTCACACGCAGATCGCCAAAGACCTCTTCTTCGCTGTCGCGAATACGTGCTGAGGCCGCCTCAAGGCGTTTTGACATCGCAGTTGTCGCGTCAAACAGCAATTCACCTTGTTCAGTCAGGATCAGGCCGCGGGCATGGCGATGAAAGAGGGTCGCATTGAGGGATTCTTCAAGCGCGCGAACTTGTCGGCTCACGGCAGATTGTGACAGATTTAGTTTGTCGCCGGCGTGTGTCAGGCTACCTGCATCGGCAACAGCGTGGAAAATCCGCAGCTTATCCCAGTCCATTTTTCATACTCTCACACTATAGGAAACAACATCAGTCGCGGCCTTTATAGCCTATTGTGAGGAATCTAAACAAGTCGATCACGTTTTTTAGAGCAAAAAGAAAAATACCTATACAGGTCAGCTTTTGTGACCTAATGTCGATGTAAGAGATGCTAGACTGATCAAAGGTTGGGAGGCCACGATGAGCACGCAGAAGATTTCGCTAAATGACCGTTATGATTTAGACAAAAGCCAGGTGCTGCTGAATGGCACACAAGCGCTTGTCCGACTTATGATGATGCAAAAGGCGCGCGACAGTGCGGCAGGGTTGAACACGGCCGGGTTGGTGACGGGATACCGTGGGTCGCCGCTGGGGGCCGTTGATATGCAGATGGAGCGCGCTTTGAAGCCGCTCACTGAATATGACGTGACTTTTCAGTCCGGGATTAATGAGGATTTGGCGGCAACAGCCCATTGGGGCGCACAGCAAGCTGAGGTGCGCGGCGAAGGTAAATACGACGGTGTATTTGGTCTATGGTACGGTAAAGGCCCCGGCGTTGACCGCTCTGGTGACGTCATGCGCCATGCCAATATGGCGGGTACTTCTGTGAATGGCGGTGTGTTGATGGCGATGGGGGATGATCACACCGGTGAATCATCCACAGTTTTACATCAATCAGAATTCGCCCTCATGGATGCTTATATGCCGATCGTGAGCCCTGCAGGGGTTCAAGAGGTGTTGGATTTTGGCCTGTATGGCTGGGCGTTGTCGCGTTACGCGGGCGTTTGGGTTGGCCTGAAGACGATGAAGGACACAGTTGAGGTAACTTCGGTCGTAGATGGTGATCCGCATCGGTTGTCGTTTGTCACCCCAGATTTTGCGATGCCCGACGGGGGGCTGAACATTCGTTTGGTGGATGATCGTATCGCGCAAGAAGCCCGTCTGATTGATTATAAACGTCACGCGGCAGAAGCCTTTAGCCATGCCAATAAAATGGACAAGCGCGTTTGGGGGAAACCCGGGGCTAAGATCGGATTTGTGGCTGCTGGCAAGAACTGGCTGGATTTGGTCCATGCGATGTCTTTGCTTAACATTGATGAGGCAGAAGCCGAGCGTCTGGGCATCACCACATATAAGGTCGGTCAGACATGGCCGCTTGATATGCGTGGGTTTAATGCCTGGGCGGACGATTTGGATTTGATCGTAGTTGTTGAGGAAAAGCGCAAGCTGATCGAGGTGCAGATCAAAGAGGCTATCTTTGATGATCGTCGTGGCCGCCGTGTTTACGGGGGGATGAAAGAGGGTGCCGGTTTCTTTAGCGCCGCATGGGCGCTAGACCCGATCGAGATCGCTGAGAAGCTGGGTCAGGTGTTGGTTGAAGAAGGGCGTAACACCGAAGGGGTTCTTGCAGGTCTTGCGGCCCTTGATGAGGCGCGCCGCTCTGACAATGCCGAAGAGTTGGCAGCGCGTTTGCCGTATTTCTGTTCGGGCTGCCCACACAATTCGTCGACCAAGGTTCCTGAGGGCGCGCGTGCCTATGCGGGGATTGGCTGTCATTTTATGGTGCAATGGATGGATCGTGAGACGCTTGGGTTTACACAGATGGGGGGGGAAGGTGCCAATTGGATTGGCGAAGAACCGTTTTCCACCCGTGACCATGTGTTTCAGAACCTAGGGGACGGGACGTATAACCATTCGGGGGTGATGGCGATCCGTGCGGCTTTGGCCAATGGGACCAATATCACTTATAAGATCCTCTATAACGATGCGGTTGCGATGACGGGTGGCCAAACCCACGATGGGGAGTTGCCTGCCGAGCAAATCGTGGCTGAGCTAAAGGCGATGGGGGTGGCCAATCTAGCGGTTGTGTATGATGAAAAAGAAGACGTGAATTTTACCGCCTTTCCCAAGGGAATAGAGATTCACGAACGCGTGCAATTGCAAACGGTGCAAGAGAGCTTTGCCAAAATCAGCGGTGTGAGCGTGATCGTTTACATCCAGACATGTGCGGCCGAGAAACGTCGGCGTCGTAAACGCGGTCTGTTTCCCGATCCTGACAAGCGTATGTTTATCAACACGGATGTTTGTGAGGGGTGTGGGGATTGCGGCGTGCAATCCAATTGCGTGTCTTTGGTGCCTAAAGAGACAGAGCTGGGGCGCAAGCGTGCGATTGATCAAAGCAGCTGTAACAAGGACTTCTCATGTGTGAGTGGGTTCTGCCCATCGTTTGTGTCACTTGAGGGGGCTGTTGTGCGCAAAGAGGCGACAGCCGAGCTGACCTTGCCTGATTTGCCGTTGCCAAAGGTGCCACAGATCAATGGTACGTGGAATGTGGTGATCACGGGTGTCGGTGGCACGGGTGTTGTGACGATTGGCGCTGTAATGGCGCAAGCGGCGCATATTGATGGTATGGGTGCTGGTATGATGGAGATGGCGGGGCTGGCCCAAAAGGGTGGCGCGGTTCATATCCATTGCCGTTTGGCTCAGAAGCCCGAAGACATTTCTGCCATTCGTGTGGCCACTGGCGAATGTGATGTTTTGATTGGTGGTGATCTGGTTGTGTCTGCAGGGGCTAAGACATTAGGGCTGACCCGCGCCGGGCGTACGGGCGCTGTTGTGAACTCTCATGAGATCATCACGGGTGACTTTACGCGTGATACCGAGTTTCGTTTGCCGACAGAACGTATGAGCCTCGCGCTAGAGGCACGACTGCGGGATGCGGTTGATTTGTTTGATGCTTCTGATCTCGCGAAAGCTTTGTTGGGGGATTCA
>JALZUL010000065.1 GCA_023301665.1 Ascidiaceihabitans sp. | reverse complement strand
ATGGAAGATGAGGCTGGAATTGACGAAAAAATCGTCGCCGTTCCACATCCAAAACTCACACCATATTATAACCAAATTCAATCCTACACGGACCTTCCGCAAGTCCTGCAAGACCGTATTCCACATTTCTTTGCTCATTATAAGGATCTTGAAAAAGATAAATGGGTCAAGGTTTTGGGATGGGAAAATGCCGAAAAAGCCGCTGAATTGATCGCCCAAGGCATCTCCGCCCGCCTGTCCGGGCACTGTGGTCATGGCTGAATAAATTGGCATCTCATCGTCACTCCGCTGGCGCAGGAACAGCCCTGCGCAAAATCGTCTCATTGCCGGGCGCTGGGTGGCGCGGGATCAGCAAGGCCAATCCAAACGACACCGCCGCCATCATCGCCGCCAATACAAACACCGCCGAGGGCGCGGCCAGCCACAAATACCCCAACCCCGCAGGCAAAAACACCGCCGCGATATGGTTGATGGTAAAGGCAACCACCGCCGTTGGCGCGATGTCCGCAGGGTCAGCGATTTTCTGAAAATAGGTTTTCAGGGCAAGCGCCAAGCCAAAAAAGATATGATCCACCACATAAAGAAACGCCGCGACGGCCGCGCCCCAACTAAGATAGTAAACCCCACCATAGGCGAGAAACACCAAAACCAGGCCAACATATTCAAACATCAGTGTATGACGCTCACCAAAACGCTGCACGATCCCACCCAACATCGGCGCGATTGCCATGTTGATGAGCAGATTGATGAGAAACAACGAGGTCAGCTCGTGCACCTCATAGCCGAATTTTTCGACCATCATAAACCCGGCGAAAACCATAAAAATCTGGCGACGCGCACCGGCCATGAACTGCAATGCGTAATATAGCCAATAGCGTTTGCGCAGTACCATTCGTTTGATCTGCGGCGTTGGCCCCTCAAATTGCGGGTAAGCAAACATCGCAAATATCGCAATCAAGACGGTTAGAAAGCCACCGCCAATATAGACCATATTGTATGTGAGGCTCAAAGGCTCCCAGAGTAACAAAATGATCACGTAAATAACAAATGTCGCAGCGGATCCTGTCGCCATGAGCCAACCCAAAATACGCGGGGCTTGCGCTTTGGGCAGCCATTGCAACTGAAGCGACTGATTAACCGTTTCATAGTAATGAAACCCAATCGAGCTCAGCATGGTGAGCGTCAAAATCCCGCCAAGCGTCGGGAAATACGCGGTGACCGCTGTGGCAACCCCTAACAATATCAACGAAACCAGCCCCAAAACCTGCTCGCGCACAAATATGATGATCGCAATCACACCGATCGCTAAAAAACCTGGGATTTCGCGGATCGTATGAAGCAATCCAATATCCGCACCGTCAAAGCCAGCCTCTTCAATAACAAAGTTATTTAGCAAAGCAGCCCACGTGTTAAACGCGATCGGCATGGCCAGAGCCATAAGGAACAACAAGACGATGGGGCGGCGCCAGCGCGGTAAATTTTGCGCATCAGCGAGAGTGACAATCTTAGACATGCGCCAGACCTACGCCCAATTTTCGCTAAGCGCTATAGCACCTGAAAATTTAATCCAGCGCCAATCCAGCTTCCGTTGCCGTCTTATTTTAAGCGCAAAGCTTCAGTAAAAACTCTGCGGATCGATATCGATAGCAAGCTTTAGATCCCCTTTGATCCGAACCTGAGCAACCCAACGCGACAAAGCCCCCTGTAACGCCACGCTTTTCTCGGCTTTCACCAACATACGCACACGGTGACGGCCACGGACTCTGGCGATTGGTGCCGGGGCTGGCCCAAAGACCTGTGCCCCAACCGCACGCAATGGACCATCCATTCGCGCCAATTGATTTGCCAGATCGAATACCGGCCCGACTTCGGGTCCACTCACGATAATACCAGCCATCCTACCATAAGGGGGCACACCAGCCTGTTTGCGTTGTTCCGCTTCTGCGCGCCAAAACCCTTCTTCGTCGCCCACCAAGATCGAGCGAATGACCGGATGCTCAGGTTGGTAAGTCTGCAAAATAGCCGTTCCTGGTTTTTCCGCACGCCCAGCGCGCCCAGCCACTTGCCGCATCAATTGAAACGTACGCTCAGCAGCGCGCAGATCCGAGCCTTGAAGACCTAGATCTGCATCGATCACCCCAACCAAAGTCAAATTCGGAAAATTATGTCCCTTAGCCACCAACTGCGTACCAATCACGATGTCCGCGCCACCTGCCGCGATGCCCTCGATCTCTGCCTTTAGCGCCCGCGCTGAGCCATACATGTCTGAGCTAAGTGTTGCGATCCGTGCGTCAGGAAACAGTTCGGCCGCTTCTTCACCCAAACGTTCGACCCCTGGGCCAACCGGAGCCATGCGCCCTTCAGCGTCACAAGACGGGCATTTCTCTGGCATTTCTTTACTTTCACCGCATTGATGGCACACCAATCTCTTTTGAAAACGGTGCTCAACCATCCGCGCATCGCAATGATCGCATCCAACCTGATGCCCGCAAGCACGACATAGCGTAATCGGCGCATAGCCACGACGGTTGATGAACAGCATCGCTTGTTCACCAGCATCGATCCGTTTTTGCACCTCAACCTTCAGGGTCTCAGACACCCATCTATTGCCGGGCAGTTTGGCCTCGCGCATATCGATGGTCTTCATAGTCGGCATAACCGCAGGGCCAAACCGCGATGTCAGCTCAAGGCGTTTGTACTTCCCACTTTCGGCATTCGCCCAGCTTTCAAGCGAAGGTGTAGCCGAGGCCAAAACAACATGAGCGCCACAAATCGACGCGCGCAAAACGGCCATATCGCGAGCGTTATACAATACGCCCTCTTCTTGTTTGTAAGAGGTGTCGTGTTCCTCATCGACAACAATAAGGCCAAGGTTTTGATAGGGGAGGAATAAAGCGGAACGCGCGCCAATCACCAGTTGCGCCTGCCCCTGCCCGATCATACGCCAAATGCGCCGCCGCTCTGTCATTGTCGCACCAGAATGCCACTCAGCTGGACGGTGGCCAAACCGCTCTTGCACCCGTTTCAAAAACTCAGCGGTTAAGGCGATTTCCGGCAATAACACCAAAGCCTGCCGCCCCGCCTGCAAAGCAGATGCGACCGCCTCAAGATAGACTTCGGTTTTGCCAGACCCCGTTACACCCCGTAGCAAGGTCGTGCCATAATTCCCTGATTTCACACTCTCAGCTAGGTAGGTTGAGGCTCTGGCTTGATCTTCAGTCAGCTCTTTACTGGGAAGGCTCGGATCGAGCCGCGGATAGGGCAAATCACGTGGGCTGTCCTCTTCAACAACGGCTCCATGCCCAACAAGCCCTTTAATGACCGTTGACGTGACACCAGAAAGCTCAGCCAATTCCTTTAACGTAAACGCCAGATCCCCATATTCAGCTAGCGTGTCCAATACCCGTCGACGCGCATCTGTCATTCGATCTGGTTCAGAGGTTCCGCGACGGTAAATCTTACGCATCGATGGCGGGTCGCCCAAACCCGGTGCCCGTGTGGCCAAACGCAGCATCGCGTTCATCGGCGTCAGGGTATAATCCGCCGATCTGCGCAAAAACTCCCGCATTTCCAGGAGGTGTTGCAGAACGAGGCATGTGAACTTGCCGTGGCCCGCGCCGATCTGATAAAACAAGCAAAAAGCGAAACGAAAACATAAAGTGAAACAAAACATATA
>JALZUL010000064.1 GCA_023301665.1 Ascidiaceihabitans sp. | reverse complement strand
TAGCGACTCAAGTATTTGAATACGCATCAACCCAAAAACGTGCAGTTAGCCGAGCCATCAAAGCCCCCCAGCTTCATCTTGCCAATTAAACTTTCCCCGAAGGGCCGGTTTAATTCAAACTCAGGCATTTCCGTCTTTAAAATCAAGGCCCATCTCGGAATACCGTTCAGCCTCCTCCAGCCACCCACTGCGCACTTTGACCTGTAAGAACAAGTGAACGCGACGGCCCAAGAACTCTTCAAGCTCTTCGCGGGAAGCTTTGGAAACAGCTTTGACTGTCTCGCCCTTATGGCCAAGCAGAATACCCTTATGCCCATCACGAACAACATAAATAATCTGATCAATGCGCGCAGACCCATCCTTGCGCTCTTCCCAGTTCTCAGTTTCTACAGTCAACTGATACGGCAGCTCTTGGTGCAGGCGCAAAGTCAGCTTTTCACGTGTCATTTCGGCCGCGATCATACGCATCGGCAAATCCGCGATTTGGTCTTCAGGATACAGCCACGGGCCTTCTGGTACTTCTTGCGCCAACCACTTGCGCATCACATCAACGCCGTGGCCTTTTTCCGCCGAAATCAAGAACGTCTCAACAAAAGGGAAACGCTCGTTTAGTTCTTTCGTCAGCCCCAAAAGCTTGGGCGCTTCGACGCGATCAATCTTATTTAAAGCCAGTGCAATCTTACGGTTTTCGCCAACCGTGTTCAGGCCTTCGAGAATGCGTTCGACACCTTCGGTGATGCCCCGGTTGGCTTCAACCAATAGCACAACAACATCAGCGTCAGCCGCACCACTCCATGCGGCGGCGACCATCGCACGATCCAAACGGCGGCGCGGCGCAAACAGACCTGGCGTATCAACAAACACCAGCTGTGTCTCATCTTCCATCGCGACACCGCGAATACGTGCGCGTGTGGTTTGAACCTTATGGGTGACAATCGAAACTTTCGCCCCAACCATGCGGTTCAGCAATGTCGATTTACCTGCATTTGGTTCGCCAATCAGGGCAACAAAGCCCGCGCGGGTAGTCATGATGTCTTCTCCAATTCCGACAAAAGCGCTTTAGCTGCTGCCTGTTCTGCTTGTCGTTTTGATCCGGCTGTTGCCAGTGCTTCCACACCGCTTTCTAGACGGGCTGAGATTGTAAAAACGGGCGCATGATCTGGGCCGCTACGTGCCGTTTCGATATATTTCGGCGGGCTCATCCGCCGCGCTTGTGCCCATTCTTGAAGAGCCGTCTTTGGATCGCGTGCATCTTCTTCGACACCTTCGATCCGCGTCTTCCAAAAGCGTAAGACAAAATCCCGGGCTACGTCATATCCCGCATCCAGATAGACTGCCGCAATAATTGCTTCCATCGCGTCACCAAGCAAGGCTTGTTTGCGCCGACCACCCGAAATCATCTCAGAGCGTCCAAGACGCAGCACCTCCCCCAAACCGATTTCACGGGCGACGTCTGCGCAGGTTTCTTTACGCACAAGCGCATTGAAACGTGGTGCCAATTGCCCTTCTGCAGCTTCCATATCCGTCACATACAATGCTTCGGAGATGACCAGCCCTAAGACACGGTCGCCTAGAAATTCCATCCGTTGATTGTCACTACGTGTACTCGATGACATCGAAGAATGGGTCACAGCGCGCGAAAGCAGAGCAGTGTTCTTAAATTGATGTCCAATTCGCGTCTCAAAAGCTTTTAGCTCAGCGCCCAATTTCATTGCAAATCCCCCAAGAAGATCAGCTTATAAAACGTAGATGCTATCAATTGACACCCTTAAAAAAGCGGTCACTGCGCCACGTCCAAAAGTGAAGCATAGAGCTACCTGCAGAAGAAAACATGATACGATCCGCACGGCCAATTAGGTCTTCAAAGGGGACGAAACCCACACCGCCACCGACTTGCGCAATGCGGCTGTCTGACGAATTATCGCGGTTGTCACCCATAAAGAAGAAGTGCCCTTCTGGTACAAGGAACACGCCGGTATTATCCTGTTGTAAATTGTCGATATTCAAAACCACATGTTGAGATCCATTCGGCAGCGTCTCGATCATACGAGATTTCTCACAAGTAGCGCCTTCACCAACTGGGCGATTCTCACACCTTGGTTGCCCCCGAAGCGGGCCTTGCGGGGCCTTCACTTCTTCAAACAACCCTGCTGGGGTTTGCGGAACGGGCACGTCGTTTAGGATCACCTGACCGCCAACAACCTGTACTTTGTCGCCAGGCAAACCGATCAGTCGTTTTACGTAATCAGTACCACTTATAGGGTGGCGAAATACGATCACATCTCCGCGTTCTGGATCGCCAGCCCAAAACCGTTTATTATCACCATCAAAGACACCGCATAGTTTACGCGCATCTAGATTAATAATGCCGATGCTGGGACAAGACGCATAGGAATAACCATAGGCCATTTTGTTCACGAACAAGAAATCACCGATCAAAAGCGTTTCTTTCATCGATGCCGAAGGAATCCAAAACGGTTGGAAAAACAATGTGCGAAAGACACCGGCGATCAACAGCGCATAAACGACTGTTTTGATCCCTTCGATGATCTGATTGCCTTCTTTTTTCGCCTTAGCCATCTTTTCAATCTTCCTTGCTCGGTTTGTTGCAGGTTACATGCGACCCCAACGCAAGCAAGTCAAGCTATGGGGCGCGCTTCTATCACTACAAATGCCTGTGCCCAGGGGTGATCATCCGTCAATGTTACGTGAATAAAGGCTTCATGACCTGCCGGTGTCATGTCTTTTAGGCGTTCTGCAGCCCATCCCGTGACGGCCATCGTTGGCTGGCCTGTTTCTAAATTACTAACGGCCATATCCCGCCAAGCGATCCCCATGCGCAAACCAGTGCCAAGCGCTTTAGAGCATGCTTCTTTCGCAGCCCACCGTTTCGCATAGGTTCCTGCCACATCACGGCGTCGTTCGGCTTTGGCTTGCTCTCTTTCGGTAAACACCCGATTGCGAAACCGGTCGCCAAAGCGATCAAGCGTTCCCGCAATACGCTCGATGTTTGCAAGATCAGTGCCGACACCAAGGATCATCCGCGCGCCTCATCCATCAAACGACGCATCTCTGCCATAGCAGGCTGCAAGCCGCGAAAGATTGATTCACCGATCAAGAAATGCCCGATGTTGAGCTCCATAACCTCTGGAAACGCGGCCACCGGTTGGACTGTCTCATAGGTCAGCCCATGCCCCACATGAACCTCAAGGCCAAGCGAATACGCATAGCTACTCATCTCGCGCAGTGCCTCTAATTCACGGTCACGTTCTTCCAAGCGCCCCTCATGATAAGCGTCACAATAAGCACCAGAGTGCAGCTCAATCACCTGTGCGCCAATTCTATGCGCCGCATCTATTTGGCGTTTGTCTGCCGCGATAAATATCGAAACTCGACACCCCGCGTCGCGCAATGGGGCAATGTAATGCGCAAGACGATTTTCCTCGCGGGCGACCTCGAGGCCGCCTTCGGTTGTACGCTCTTCACGTTTTTCCGGCACGATACACACAGCATGCGGTTTGTGACGCAAAGCGATTTTCTGCATCTCTTCGGTGGCCGCCATTTCAAAATTCAACGGAACTGTCAGAATCTCCATCAAACCATCGATATCTGCATCTGAGATATGGCGGCGATCCTCACGTAAGTGCGCCGTGATCCCATCCGCGCCCGCCTCTTGCGCGATTTTCGCTGCCCGTAACGGATCGGGAGTATCACCACCACGGGCATTACGCACCGTGGCAACATGGTCAATATTTACGCCAAGACGAAGTTTACCCAATGGAATCATGTCAGCCCTCAAAACCGTTTGATCATTTGACACTTAGATACAATCTGAACCGAATATGAGTACACTACTGAATTGTACCGACACACAAATCCAGCGGGTCAGAGCAAATCATCAACACCCTTGGTTAACATCTTAGCCACTAATCCTTTAGTGATGCGTTATCCTCGGCGCGACGCTTGGCCTCCGCTTTTGCAGCGGCTTTCGCCTTTAACAATTCAAACTTAGCTTTAATCGTGCCCTTACGACGCTGTTGATATGCACGGATCAGCGGCACGCTTATATAGTAACACACTGTGCCAAAAAAGACGCCCGGCAGAACCCCACCCACCATATAAGGGTAGAAAATCTCAAAATAGAAAACCGAGATACCATGCCAATCTGTCTCAGTGCCTTGCCACGTCGCCTTCATGTTCCGGCCAAGGTCCCAAGCAGCATCAGCGAATTTCCCACCAAAGGAACGATGCGCATCCGCCTCCATCTGAGTGCCGAGCAGCCAATGCCCACTTTGTAGCGACACAACAGCGATCGGAACATAGGTCAAAGGGTTGCCAAAAAACGTCCCC
>JALZUL010000063.1 GCA_023301665.1 Ascidiaceihabitans sp. | reverse complement strand
TTGCGCACGGGTCAAAGCCAAGTGATGGACAACATTACAACGATAAATCCGATGTCGAAAATGCCCGGTTTTGAGGTGATGCAAGCGCAGCAAGAAGCCTTTATGAAGGCCATGACAGGCGGTTTGGCGCAGGGCTGGACGGCACCAGCCCAGTCTCAGGAGGACACGAAAGCCTCTGCACCAGAACAAAAAGATGATCTGGATGGGATCAAGCAGCAATTGGCTGATCTACAAGAAAAACTGTCTAAGCTTAGTTAAGCGGAGTATCCGTCTAACTAAGGTATTAGGTGAAAAGATCTACCTGATCTTTATGTTCCATACGATTGCGTATGTGTCGCTTGGTCTACTGCTTGCAAAATGCAGTTGGCCACTTGGATCAGCTCGGGTTCTGTCAGGCGTACGGGCAGACGTACGTCACAGGCCCGCATCAACATTTGACGCGTTTGCGGCAGTTCGGGCAGGTCTTGAATGAATTGCCAATTCCAAAAGGCACGTGCGTTGTCATCGCTCATACCAAAGACCTGCACCTTTACGCCTACGGCTGCAGCGGCCTCAATAAAGGTGAGAACCTGCGCGTCAGTCATGTCATTTAGGTTGAATTGGATGGAATCCGGTGCGCGGACTTCTTTGGCTAAGGGGAGTGGCACGTTGATATTTGGGCTTATGTTCAACATGTCTGCCACAAAATCATGGTTCTTCAGCCCATCTGTGACGCGCTGCGCCAAGTGGGGCAATTGAGGGCGGATGACGGCTGCAGACAGGTTAGATAGTCGAAGGTTGTAAAGTGGTAGCTTATTTTGCCAACGTGCAAATGCGTCATGCAGGACGGGATGCTTTTGCCAGTTGTGCTCATAGGCCCCAGACATAATGATAGCGCGCGCGACAAGATCCGCATCATCAGTGATCATGATGCCGCCTTCACCAGCGTTGATCATCTTATAGGATTGGAATGAAAAACATCCGATTTTGCCAATTGTCCCAATGTTCGCGCCGTTCCAAGTGGTGCCAAGGGAGTGGGCGGCGTCTTCAATAACGGGAATGCCGATGTCATCGCACAAGCTCATGATTGCGCTCATGTCAGAGGTATGGCCGCGCATATGGCTGATGATAACAGCTTGAACCGTTGGCAGCTTGGCCTCGAAATCTGCCAAATCAATGCGATAATTGTCGCCAACTTCGCACAAGACCGGCAAGCAATCCGCGTGGATAACAGCAGAGGGCACCGCGGCAAAGGTAAACCCTGGTATCAGGACCTTTGCATCACGCGGGAGACCTAAGGCCTTTAGGGATAAGAATAAAGCTGCTGAACAGGACGAAACGGCGAGCGCGTATTTTGCTCCCAAAAGCTCTGCAAACTCGGCCTCTAAAAGGCTGACGGGTGCCTGATCTTTTGCCGTGTAGCGAAAGAGATCACCAGAGTGCAGCAGCCTATCGATTTCAGCGCGTGCCTGTTCTGGGATCGGTTCGGCAGTGTGCATGTCAGGGAGGCTCATATTCGAAATCCTTAATTCAGTCTTTCAAATTACTAATATAAAAATTGAGAAAGCAAAATATAAATCGTGCGCAAATTGGCGTGATTGTAAAAAACGTTAGGTCGGTAGAGCGAAATCAGGCGTAAAGCAGCGGATTAAAGGCCCAGCCGATCACGCAAGCTGTACCAAGTCATTGCAAGGGCCAGCAACGGCGCGCGTATTGAAGCGCCCCCGGGGAACGGTGTTGTTGGTATCCGAGACATCGCGTCAAACCCATCGGATTGCCCTTGAATCGCGAGCGCCATAAGCTGTCCTGCATGAACCGCCGTCCCAACGCCGTGGCCAGAATAGCCTGATGCACTCAGGACATTGGAAGCGACCCGGTTTAGATATGGCATCCGCCGCATCGTGATCCCAAGTGTTCCGCCCCAGGCATAATCAATTTTAACATCGTGCAAGTGTGGGAAAATCTCGGTCATCGGTTTACGTACTTTGGCGGCGATGTCGGTGGGGAAACGGTAGCCGTAACTTTCGCCACCGCCAAACAACAAACGACCATCGTGGCTAAGGCGGAAATAGTTGACCACAAAGCGCGAGTCAGCCACAGCGACGTCTTGTGTCAGGACCCGTTTGGTATCTTCTCCCAAGGGTTCTGTCGCTGCGATAAAGTTATTTATCGGCATAACCCGTGCGGCGACTTTGGGAACGAGATCACCCAGATATCCGTTGGCGGCGACAATGACATGTCCAGCTTCAATTTTACCGTTTGGGGTGGTTACAACGCAAGGGTTGCCATCGGTGATGGATTGGGCACGAGTGCCTTCAAAAATGCGAACGCCCGCGTCTTGAGCGGCTTTGGCAAGCCCGATGGCGAGCCGCAGGGGATGCAGGTGAGACGCACCTGTATCGAGGATACCGCCTTTGTAGTCGGGTGACGGGCAGAGTTTGTGCATCTCTGCGCCGTCCAGTTTTTGGATGTCGTAATCATAATGTCTGCTCATGTGATCGGCGTAGTGGTGTAGATCATCCACTTCGGATTTCGACGATCCTGACCACGCCACTCCGGGCCGCAGATAGCAATCAATATCGTGATCTTGGATAAGCTGTCTGACAAGGTTTTTGGCGTCTTCACCCAATGCCCAAAGCTTGCGCGCGTCATCTTGACCAATCATTTTCTCAAGGTCAGGCTGTTCGACCCGCTGGCCACTGCCAAGCTGTCCGCCGTTGCGCCCCGATGCCCCAAAGCCGACCCGCTGCGCATCAATCAGCACAACGTCACGCCCCGCCTGAGCCAAATGCAGCGCAGCGGATAGGCCGGTAAAGCCGGCACCAATCACGCAAACATCCGCCTTTGTGTCTTGGGTCAGTTCGGGAAACGCCGCCAAATTCGGGGCGCTCGCCGCGTACCAGCTTTGGGGGTAGGTACCAGCGACATCATTGGCATCAAGAAGGTTCATGGCGGTCCTCAAACGTTGAGCAGAAGGTGCTCGCGCTCCCATGGGGAAATGACGTGTAAGAATTCTTCATGCTCTGCGCGTTTTACAATCGCAAAGACACGGGCAAAGTCTGGGCCAAGCACCTCATGCAAATCGGTGGCGTCTTCAAACAGATCTAGGGCAGCGCCTAGGCCGCGCGGGATATCTTCTTCGCCGTCGTATGCGTCACCTTTGAACTGTTTGTCGGGGCGACGTTCTTCTAAAAGGCCAAGGTAGCCACAGGCGAGAGAGGCCGCTATACAAAGGTATGGGTTGCAATCCATACCTGCCAAACGGTTTTCAACCCGTCGCGCCGATGCAGAGGACAGCGGTATACGAATACCGGTGGTGCGGTTGTCGCGCGCCCATTCCAGATTTATTGGGGCTGCGTGGTCTTTGACGTAGCGACGATAGCTGTTCACATAGGGTGCCATGACAGCCAAAGCTGAGGGAATGTGGTTTTGCATGCCGGCGATGTAGTGGAAAAACGCATCGGTCTCACCACCTTGGGGGCCTGAAAAAATGTTGTTTCCTGTCTCAATGTCCAACACCGAGTGGTGGATGTGCATCGCTGAGCCGGGTTCGTCGGCAATAGGCTTTGCCATAAAGGTTGCAAAGCAATCGTGGCGCAGCGCGGCCTCGCGGATCAAGCGTTTGAAAAAGAAGACCTCGTCAGCAAGCTTAACAGGATCGCCGTGCAACAAGTTGATTTCCAACTGGCCAGCGCCGCCTTCTTGCGTGATGCCGTCGATCTCGATGCCTTGGATTTCGGCATAT
>JALZUL010000062.1 GCA_023301665.1 Ascidiaceihabitans sp. | reverse complement strand
AAATGCAAGTCCGCTGGCGGCAAAGCATTTGGATATAAGAGTGTCGTCAAACTCAACACCGATGGCGAAGCGATCCGTGGTGACCGCACCATTGATGCGCAAGAAGCCGAAGTTGTCCGGCGTATTTTCAGCGACTATGCCAATGGGATCTCTCCAAAGAAGATCGCAGAGGCTCTCAACTCTGACCATATTCCAGGCCCGCAAGGACGAGGCTGGGGGGCATCCACACTGCACGGCAACCGCGAACGCGGCACAGGTATCCTGAACAATGAGCTCTACATCGGACGCCAGGTCTGGAACCGCCTAAGCTATGCTAAAGATCCGGACACAGGCAAACGGGTCTCCCGTCTAAACCCAAAAGCGGATTGGGTCATTTCCGAGGTTCCGGAACTACGTATCATCAGCCAAACACTTTGGGACGCAGTCCGCACAAAGCAAGGTGCCCTCAAGACTAAGAACACGGACACGCCGATTTGGGATCGTCGCCGCCCCCGAACATTGTTTTCTGGATTGATTAAATGTGGCTGCTGTGGCGGTGGGTTTTCCAAAGTCTCTCAAACACAATTCGGTTGTTCCACTGCTCGCAACAAGGGCGTCGCGTTCTGTGACAACAAGCTCACAATCGCGCAAAAGGACCTCGAAGACCTCGTACTGACAGCGCTGCAAAACAATCTGATGGATCAAGATTTGCTGGAAGTGTTCTGCAAGGAATACGCCATCGAACGCAATCGTTTGAACGCCGAAGCTGAACAAGGGCGCGGTTCGCTTGAGAAGGAACTCGCAACAGCCTCCCGCGATCACGCAAAGCTTGTTGATGCTATCATCGCAGGTATTCCCGCAGATCAAGTAAAAGATAAAATGCAGGCCCTGTCCGAGCGTCAAAAGACACTTGAGGTCGAACTTAGCAAAGCCCCAGCCCCCGAACCTATTCGCATCCATCCAAAGATGGCAGTGACATATCAGGAACGTGTCTCAGAGCTTATTTCTGGGCTGAGCAACGCCAACCGGCTTCGGGAAGCGCAGGAAGCTCTAAGAGCACTCATTGACCGCATTGTACTGCAGCCGTCGCCGGAGGCCGACAAATTGAACATTTTCTTAGAGGGTACTTTGTCCGGGCTTCTAACGCTTGCGTTAAAAAGCAAGGCTAGAAACGTCAAAGCCTCCCCTAAAAGGGAAGGCTTTGAAAGTATTGACGAATTAGTGTTGGTTGCGGGAGTAGGATTTGAACCTACGACCTTCAGGTTATGAGCCTGACGAGCTACCGGACTGCTCCATCCCGCGTCGCAGTAGGTATATCGCTTCTTTCGGATGTACAACATCTAACCAGCTGAAATTTTGATTTTTTAGTGAATTTATTTTTTGATTGCGAAGGTGCCGTTTTTCAAGTGCGTGGAGCGAAGCTTTATTGAAAATGTGATGCGGAAACGGTGGTCTTCCAGGAGAGGGGGTATTTTTAAATTATAAATAACAATGCGTTATGTATTTTTAATAACAGAGTAAAATAGTCAGGTTGACATTTCTGACCTTTTTACTCAGAAATGGCTCAACTTGAGCTGCTCTGTCACGGGTAGTCGAAGATTACAACTCAAAGAGGTTTCACAGATGCAAGATGGCGGGCCGGCTCACAGCTCAAGGAGTGTTCTTTCGAGAATTGCGCTCAGCGCTTCGTATGTATCATTTGGAGTAACGTTATGACGTACCATTCCACCCCGCCTAAGCAGTCTCTTGCCCCGGCGCTGCCAACGTATTCAGCGCGTGATCTGACACAGGACGGAGAGCTGGCTCAGATCGTCTTGGCGGATCAGATTTACACCCTACGCATTACGCGTGCAGGCAAGCTGATTTTGACCAAATGACTGGTGCTGAAAAAAAGCGTGGAGGAGCCACTGTTGGCTTGATCTCCGAGTTGGATGGGCTTGAGGCGGCGTCTGTCATCTACTTGCGTTTGTGGTGCAATGGCCCCGATAGTCAAGCGAGCGTGCATGGCGACTTTATCGCAACCCTAGGGGTGGAGCATGGCCAAAGGGCATTAACGTGCTTTGAGGATCTTTGCAGAATTTGCGCTCAGCATGGTCGGCGCCCCCTGATGCGCCACTCGGTCAATTGCAAATGCTTGGGATCTGATGAGTCGTGTTTTGCGAACTTCATCGGTGCGGCGGCTCAAGGTGCACGAGATGATGCAATGCTTATTGCGACGCTTTTGGTCCGACCGGATATGGCCCCGCTGGTGACGTCTCTCGCAACGGATTTCGGCCTCGCTTTGAAACGCATGAACCTTCGCACGCCATCGCGCACGGAAAAAGCTGAAATTTACGATCACACGCAATCAACGACTATTCATTAACAGGATATACTCATGACACGTTCGTTCCTTTCCTCTACCGCACTTCTTGTGGCGTTAGCACTGCCAGCTTTTGCAGTAGAAAAAGATCAGGTATTGGATACCTATTCCGACATCGCGGAAGCTAAATACGCAGATAGCTTAATAACCGCGCAGAGTTTGCAGGTGGCCGTAACCGCATTGGCAGCAAACCCCTCTGCTGAGGCTCTTCAAGTTGCGAGGGAGGCATGGCTTAAAGCGCGCGTGCCTTACCAACAAACGGAAGTTTATCGCTTTGGGAATGCGATCGTTGACGATTGGGAGGGCAAAGTAAATGCTTGGCCGCTCGATGAAGGGCTAATCGATTATGTGGATGCATCTTACGGCGGCCCATCAGATGAAAACGCATTTGCGGCCTTGAACGTAGTTGCAAACCCAGTGTTCAATTTGTCTGGTCAGGACATCGATGCAGCAAAGATCACGCCCGCTCTTTTAGCGGAAACATTGCACGAAGCTGATGGTGTCGAATCTAACGTTGCCACGGGCTACCATGCGATCGAATTTTTGCTATGGGGGCAGGACTTGAATGGCCATAACAGTGGTGCAGGAAATCGTTCTTGGACTGATTTTGCAACTGAGGGTGATTGCACAAATGGGAATTGTGATCGCCGCGCTGATTACCTTTTGGCGGCGACCGAGCTGCTTGTATCAGATCTAGAATGGATGGCTGCACAGTGGGCAGACGGTGGCACCGCACGCGCTGAACTTATGTCGGATATTGACGCTGGTCTTTCCGCGATCCTAACAGGCATGGGGTCTTTGTCTTACGGTGAAACTGCCGGTGAGCGCATGCGTTTGGGGCTGATGTTGAACGACCCGGAAGAAGAGCATTCGTGCTTTGCGGACAACACGCACAACGATCATTACTTTGATGGTCTTGGTGTTCAGAACGTATATCTAGGGGAATACATCCGTGTAGATGGATCTCTTGTTTCCGGCCCATCCTTGTCTGATTTGGTCGAAGCAACAAGCCCTGAACTCAATGCTGAAATGAACAGCAAACTAAGCACAACGATGTTGTCATTGGGCCGTATCAAAACCGCTGCAGAGGCTGGTTTTGCATATGATCAAATGCTTGAGCGTGGCAACGCAGCTGGTGAAGCTTTGGTCATGGGCGGCGTTAATGGCCTTATAGGTCAAACGCGTTCAATCGAACGTATCGTTTCTGTTCTAGGTCTCGATCAAATCGCCATTGAAGGCTCAGACAGCCTTGATGATCCCGACGCGGTTTTCCAGTAACTAAGCCAACGCTGGCGAGGCGACGCTGTCTCGCCAGTGAAACACTAAAAATCGAAGTGGGATGGGGCTTGATGTCGATGCCAAATCCACCACGACTGTGATGAACCCCATTCAAAAAGCAGAAATATGCCTAGTCCTTTATTCCCTCAGCGGCCGCTATCATGCGGCATTTTTGTTTTTGTCGTTGCGGTAGGAACTGCGCTTCAGGCGGAGACGGCCTATGATGGTCTTGATGATCTACACCTCAATATCATTCCGCGTACGGCTGACGAAACCAAACGAATAAAAGCCGTAACAGAACAGCCTACAGATTTTTCAGCACCTCACAGGTTTGAGGAAAAATCAGCGGGGGCGGCGACCGTCCGGGTCATTAAGACGGCGGATGCTTTTTCGCAGCCTTCCGGTAATATCTCGTTCGAAGATGAGCTGAACTTTAAAGTAGGCAATGGTCTTTTTCGCAAGCTGTGGGTGTCTTCGCCGTCTTCGACGCTCGCATCTGATGGCTTGGGCCCACTTTACAACGCACGGTCTTGTCAGCGTTGTCACATTAAAGATGGGCGTGGGCATCCTCCGGAAAACACGGATGACAATGCGATTTCTATGTTCCTTCGGGTGTCGATTTCCGCGCCCGAAGATGCAGCGATTGCCGAGATCGAGGGCTATATCGCGACTTTGCCTGAGCCGACATATGGAACGCAAATGCAAGATTTCGCGGTGCAAGGGCATCCAGCCGAATATCGTTTGGACATTACCTATCGGGAAGAGGCAGTGACCTTGGCCGACGGAACAACAATTTCTTTACGCCATCCAACTTATGAGGCTGCGGATTTGGGTTATGGACCGCTGCACAAGGACGCGATGTTAAGCCCGCGCGTTGCACCGCAGATGATCGGTCTTGGTCTTCTAGAGGCCGTACCCGCGGCCGATATCCTTGCAAAAGCGGACCCCGAAGATCTCGATGGTGATGGCATCTCTGGGCGGCCAAACATCGTGTGGTCGGTTGAATTTGATCAACCCATGCTGGGGCGGTTTGGTTTGAAAGCGGGTCATCCAACGATCAAACAGCAGTCCGCTGGCGCTTTTGCAGGCGATATCGGGATATC